>NZ_JBGBPR010000023.1:0-76339 GCF_041106275.1 Neobacillus sp. BF23-41 | reverse complement strand
TTCGAACCGCCGTATACCGAACGGTACGTACGGTGGTGTGAGAGGTCGGGGGTTAATCACCCCCTCCTACTCGATTATTCACTTGTGAACAGTATTTTGCATACTTTTCAGAATAATGTGTTAAAATTTAATGGAAATTAAAAGGGGGGGATTGCATTGAAGTATGAACTATTAGAAAAAGAATTTCTAGATTATGTGAAAAAGATGTCTGCCTACAACGAAGCACTTGGATTAGTTTATTGGGATCTAAGAACTGGGGCCCCGAAGCAAGGGGTGGAACAACGGTCCGAAGTAATTGGGATGTTATCGTCCGAAGTATTTAAAATGTCTACTTCTGAAGAGATGGCAGCATACATAGCTAATTTATCAAAACAATCACTGTCAGAAAAGACACGCAAAATCCTCGAAGAATGTAAAAAAGAATATGAAAGAAATAAAAAAATCCCAGCTGAAGAATACAAGGAATTTGTGATTCTCCAGTCAAAGGCAGAGAGTGTGTGGGAGGAAGCGAAGGAAAATTCGGATTTTGCCTTATTTAGTCCTTACTTAGAAAAGCTTGTCGCGATGACAAAAAAGTTTATCACTTATTGGGGTCATGAAGATAATAAATATGATGTGTTATTAGATATGTACGAACCTGGCATCACAATGAAAGTTTTAGATCAAGTATTTGGTGAATTAAGAGATAAAATAGTTCCTTTGGTTAAACAAATTTCAAAATCTCCACATAAACCAAAAACGGATTTTCTATTTGAAAAATTTCCAAAGGAAAAACAACGTGAATTTAGTTTGAAGATCCTTGACAAAATAGGTTATAACTTTCAAGCAGGAAGACTGGATGAAACCGTTCATCCTTTTGCAATTGGGTTAAATCCTGGCGATGTCCGCGTTACCACCAAATATGACGAAAACGACTTTCGGACAGCAGTTTTTGGTACGATTCATGAAGGCGGTCATGCTTTATATGAACAGAATGTTTCTAAAGACTTGATTGGGACTCCTCTTTGTTCAGGAACATCAACTGGAATTCACGAATCTCAGTCTCTTTTTTATGAGAACATCCTTGGACGAAGTTTACCATTTTGGAAAAATAACTACGATCTTTTAAAAGAATATGCAAATGGTCAATTTGACCAAGTGGAAATTGAAGAATTCTATCGCGCTATAAACGAATCTAAACCGTCATTCATTAGAATTGAAGCAGATGAATTAACATACCCGCTCCATGTTATTATCCGCTATGAAATTGAAAAAGGCTTATTCAATGATGAGATCGATGTAAAGGATTTACCGACTATTTGGAATGACAAGTACGAAGAATACTTAGGAATTTGTCCTGAAAATGATGCACAGGGAGTTCTTCAAGATGTCCATTGGGCAGGAGGCAGCTTTGGTTATTTCCCATCTTATGCCTTAGGCTATATGTATGCAGCACAATTTAAGCATAAAATGATGGATGATCTCCCGAACTTTGATCAATTAGTCGAAGACGGTACCATTTTGCCGATAAAAGAATGGCTGACCGAAAATATCCACCAATATGGAAAAATGAAAAAACCGCTTGAAATCTTACAGGATGTTACAGGAGAAGGCCTAAATCCTAAATATTTAATTGATTATCTTTATGAGAAATATAGAAAGATTTATTTGTTAAATGAAAAAGGCTCATTGTGATTAAAGCAATGTAACAATAAAACAAAAGGGCTTCAATCGATGAGATTGAAGCCTTTTTCTTACAAGATAAGAAAATATAAGTTTTTGAACTTAGATAACTGTCTAGCTCCAGCGCCTAGGGGCTCGGGGTCATAACCCAATCCGTCCTGAAGGTTAAAAAGCAACCATCACGCCGGCTCGTCTTATGCCTGTCGCCCCTAAACAAGGCGCTTCCGCTTTTCTTATTACCATTTACTCCAAGTCTGAAATCCTTTTGAACCTGGAGGGGCATTTTGAATAATATCGATAAACGGAATCGTGTAAGCAAAAAGAATAAGGGCTGCTGCAATTCCAAGCCACAATTTCCAGTTTTCAAATACCATTGGTGCTTTTTCTTCAAGATTTTCTGCAACAGCAACAGGGAATTCCTCTTCCCCTTTTGGAGCAAAGAAGGCAAGATTGATAAATATGATAATAACCAGAATAATTCCTAGGAATAAAATGGTCCCGCCAACTGCTTGAGCGATTTGATAAGGAATCCATTCTGCTGCTTGCTTTGCCCCGCCGTAGGTAGAGAAAGCGGAACGTCTTGGACCGCCAAGGAGACCTTGGAAGTGCATTGCACCTGACATGAATGCCATTCCAATAAACCAAACCCATGCTTGGATTATTCCTAATTTATTCATTGCTTTTGTCAATTTACGTCCAGTTAAATGTGGTACCAACCAATAGGAGATCCCAAAGAACGTTAATACAACCGAAGTTGCAGCAGTTAAATGGAAGTGTCCTGTCACCCAAATAGTATTATGAACTACCTGGTCCATTTGATTGGATGCATTGATAATACCACCAGCTCCAGCAGGAATAAATGATGCCATACCAATAAATGGAACTGTGAAACGAGCATCTCCCCATGGCAGAACCCTAAACCAGCCAAACAGGCCTTTTGCTCCTTTTGAGCGACCATATCTCTCGAAGGTTGCGAAAAGAGAGAAGGCAGTCATTAACGATGGAATAATAACCATGAATGTTAGGATAACCTGTAAGAACTTCCAGGCAGGGTCAATACCTGGCTCTGTTAATTGATGGTGAAAACCAACCGGAATCGAGAATAGCAGGAACAAAATAAATGACAAACGTGCTAATGAATCAGAGAAAATTTTCCCACCAATAATTTTCGGGATAATCGCATACCAACACATATATGCAGGCAATAACCAGAAATAAACAAGTGGATGCCCAAAATACCAGAATAAAGTCCGACTTACTAACACATCAACAGTATCAACTAATCCAAGCGACCAAGGAAGTAATTGGAACAATACGGTTGCTGCAACTCCAAGAGTAGCAATAATCCACATGACTGTATTTATAACAGCCATAAAGCTTAATAACGGACTTGGCTTCCCAGGATTATTCTTCCTCCATTTTGCATAGGTCATGATTTGTGAAGCACCATCAATCCAGCTTCCTATAACGACGAAGGTTAAGCCTAAGTAAAATATCCAATGGGCTTTAAGAGGTGCATAAAAAGTGTAAAGTACGGATGCTTCCTTAAGTAAAACCATGGTAGCTGCCATTAAGGTACCGACTAACATGATCCAAAAACCGATCCAGCCAGTGCGGCGAGCAGCATTTGAATGACCGCCAGTGGTTCTGCTTACGGCAGCATACTGAAATCCCATAATAAAAAATGTCGTTAAAACCAATCCCATTAAGACACCATGGACGGTTAAGATTTGGTAGTAATCAATACCCCATGGAAGTTCCCATTTACCGGAACGGACAAGGGTTTGTAAAAGCCCCATTAAACCACCAAGTGCAAGTGCAGAGAAGGCAACAAAAAAGTGGGCCATTGAAAGCTTTGCATCACGAGGATCAACTTTTACTTTTGCTGCTGTCGAGTTAGCCATTATTTTACCACCTCAATCATCGAACTCATTAAATGGTGACCAGCACCACAATATTCATTACAAACAATTAAATATTCACCAGCTTTATCAAACGTGGTTGTATATTCGCTGACATAACCAGGTTCAAGCATCATGTTAATATTTGTGCCAGCTACTTCAAACCCGTGGACAACATCTTTGGTTGTAGCAATAACTTTTACCTTTGCCCCAACTGGTACTTCCACTTTCACTGGATTATAGGAGAACGCTGCAGCTACATATACTAATTCATAGTCCCAATCCTTACCTTCAACCTTATGTAATCCTGGTTTATCAAATGGTTTTGTTTGATCGACCTTATCCACATTAATCGTAGTTAAACAACTTGGCGGCTTGTTGCCAAGATAGAATGCGCTTACACCCACAACTGTCAAAAATACTACCAGTGCACTAATTCCGAAAGTTAGCCAAATCTTCTCGAACTTATGCATATGCATAATTCTTTCCCCCTTCAATTATTAAAAGCGTTCAACAAATAGGTAATAGACACTTACCCAAGTGACAACAATAAAAGCTCCCAATAAGAAAACGGACGCTAATGTCCCTTTAAGAGAAGAGCTGTCTTCTATTTCTGTTTTTTGGTTTGTTTTAAGTTCCGCCTTCGCCATCCCCCTGCACTCCCTTCAGAGTAGTTAAAATAAATGATTAGTTCTCTATCATAATACAAAACAATTGTGAAGAAAAAATAACAAAATTAGCAGTTCACAAAATGTTCATTCCTTAGATATCTACTATGTTAATATTATAAAATTGATGTAACAGTGATTTATATCACAATTGCCAGGGGGTATTTGTGACTAAAATGTGAACTATCACACTTTACCTGTGATAAAAGTAATTGAATAATCATTCACACACGAAATTAACCACCCTTTTTGAAATGAATGTCACACTTTGGAATCCTATAAATATGATATTAAGAAATTCATATTTTCCTTCAGAAAAGAGTGTGTTTTTGTGGAAAAATATTATTGTGATAATTGCCGCCTTTTGTATGACCAGGTAGAAATCTGTAAAATCTGCGGAACATTAGTAAAAAATAAAATTAAAATTGAAGTTCAAAAACAACCCGATAAAAAATAAGTTGAAAAAACATTTATAAGCATTTTTCTTGCTGTTTATTTAGAAATTCGGAACTGGAAATCATTAGTTAATGAATGAAATCAATATCCATTATATAATTTAAGAGCACAGCAACAACCTTCAAAACGTTTGCTTCCCAGAGTGGAAACTTTTGGTTTCCTCTTCATATAGGGAAGCTTTTTTTTTGCTTTCTGAAACTCTTGAATAAAAACCTTTAAACTGGAAAAAATACCCTTACATAGATTGAAGGAGAAAAAACATGCCTACAATTATTTCAGTTGCAGAGGTTACTCCCCCTTTTGAAGTTAACCAAAATCAAGCTTTGGAGTTTGCACGAGAGCTTTTCTCAGATTCCTTTAAGGATATTGAAAGACTTTTACGAGCTTTTCAAAATGGACAAATTGAAAAAAGACATTTTGTTAAAAATCTCGATTGGTTTAAAGAAGAACATACTTTTGAAGAAAAAAATTCTGCATATATTGAATCTGCGGTGACACTTGGAAAAGAAGCAATCGAGAAGTGTTTAAATAATAAGGATTACTTAAACCGAAATATTAATTATCAAGAAATTGACATCATTTTTTTTATCTCAACCACGGGGATGGCCACACCTAGTATAGAAGCGAGAATCATGAATCTCCTCCCGTTTAATTCACACACAAAGAGGGTACCTATTTGGGGACTTGGCTGTGCAGGCGGTGCTGCTGGTCTATCGAGAGCCTATGAATATTGTCTTGCCTTTCCAAAAGCAAAGGCCCTAGTACTCTCAGTTGAGCTTTGCAGCCTAACGTTTCAGCGGAATGATCTTTCGAAAAGTAATTTAATCGGAACTTCTTTGTTTGCTGATGGTGTAGCCTGTGCCTTGGTTTGCGGTGATGATTCATACTTTTCAGATTTCAGGAAGAAGCCGACATCTCCCTCCATCATTGCTACACAGTCCACTCTTATGCCGAACTCTTTAGATGTAATGGGCTGGGCTATTAGGAGCACGGGGATGTTTGTCGTATTTTCTCGGGATATCCCCCAGATCATAGCGGATTGGTTAAAGCCGAATGTAAGTGGATTTTTAAGTGAACATCAAATCAACCTTGAACAAATTGACTATTTTATTGCTCATCCGGGTGGGAAAAAAGTGATAGATGCCTATGTAAAATCATTAGAGTTACCTCCATCCATGACTGACGTTTCACTTGAAGTGTTAAAACAATTTGGGAATATGTCTTCAACAACGATATTTTATGTGCTAAAACGTTACATGGAGATGGATATTCCTCAGGATGCTTTAGGACTTGGTACCGCGCTTGGACCTGGTTTCAGTTCCGAACTGCTTTTATTTAGGTGGGAGTAATATGAAAGATATTACCTCATTTCTGATATTAGTAGGATTCATCGGCCTTCAGCGGATTGTTGAGCTAAGAATAGCAAAAAGCAATGAAAAGTGGATGAAGAAACTTGGGGCCATTGAATTTGGCGAAAAGCATTATCGTTATATGGTGACGATGCATGCACTGTTTTTTATTTTCTTAAGTTGTGAAAAAATTTTCATGAATTTGGATCTATCTCCTTTATGGGGCATCCTAATAATTGTTTTTCTTATAGCCCAGCTATTTAGAATATGGGCGATTGCGTCATTAGGAAGGTTTTGGAATACAAAAATTATTGTCTTAAGAAATGCGAATGTGATTAGAAAGGGACCATACCGTTTTATCAGACATCCCAATTATTTTGTTGTTGCGATTGAACTGGCTGTTATTCCATTGTTGTTCAACGCTTATTTTACAGCTAGTTTATTTACGATATTAAATATCATCGTGCTTAGGATTCGTATACCTGAGGAGGAAAAGGCGCTTAGGGAGCTGACTGAATATGAAGGGACATTTCAGGATTGTAATCGTTTTCTACCTAAAGTTGTTAAATAATTGTGACAGTTAGAAATGGGCTATTGAAAATGATTATCACCTATGTTAAACTTTGGTTATCGATGAAAATCATTCTCAATGAAAGTCTGATAAGGAAGGTGTTACAATTGACTTTTGCTTTAGTTGGTGGAACGGTTATTATTTATGCATTTGTCATGAAGCACGTCTTAAAAAACGTTACACATTAAATTAATAGTGTATTTTGGGAGCCAGGGTCTTGCACCTTGGCTTTTGTCGTTTTTGGAAAAAATTTGTTTTATGTAAAAGAAGTGTCAAGATAGGAAAAGTTTGAATTATCGTATAAAATAAAAAATATTACAAAGTTGCTAAGGGGAATAAGTAAATGGTGAAAATAGCCAATCAAGAAGAAGCCATCCAAACACTAAAAACTAAAATCGTTTCAGTATTTGAATATATAAACGAACAAGAAGATTATGAAAATGCGGAAAAAATAAAACAACTAGCAAAGAAGCTGAAGAACAAAGAGTTTATGATTGCATTTTGTGGCCATTTCTCTGCAGGGAAATCGACAATGATCAATCAACTCGTTGGAGAGAATTTACTTCCATCTAGTCCAATTCCGACAAGTGCAAACTTAGTGAAAGTAAAAGCTGGAGAAGAATATGCAAAGGTCTTTTTCAAAAATGAAAAGCCTCGCATCTATTTAGCTCCGTATGATTATGAATTAGTCAAAAATTATTGCAAAGACGGCGATCAAATTGAAGAAATTGAAATTAGTCACAGTCACTCAGGCTTACCTGATAATACGGTAATCATGGATACACCTGGTATTGATTCTGCTGATGATGCCCACAGGATTGCAACCGAATCAGCAATTCATCTTGCCGATATCGTTCTATATGTCATGGATTTTAACCACGTCCAAGCAGAGTTGAATTTTTTATTTACAAAGGAATTAACCCAGGCTGGAAAAGAAGTTTATTTAGTAATTAACCAAATTGATAAACACAATGATGAAGAATTGAGCTTCGATGAGTTTCAAAACAGTGTGGTTGATTCGTTTGCATCGTGGGGAGTGAAACCAGCAAGAATTTTTTATACTTCTTTGAAAAATAAAAACCATGCCTTCAATGAATTCAATGATCTTCAGGAATTTATTACAGAAAAATTGGCCTCTAAAGACCAATTATTAATACCATCGGTTTTTCATTCATTAAAAAAAATTACCCAAGATCATATTGCTCAATTAAGTAAATTAGATGAACGTGAGCTAAGACCTATCCTTGAGGTATTGAATGAATTAACTGAGGAAGAAAGAAGTGAATTATCCAATAGTTCTCGAGAAATGCAAGGAAACCTCTGGACTTTAAAAGAGGGGGTAATCGGAACAGAGAAGGAATTTGATCATCAAATTGCCCAAATACTAAAAAACGCATACCTCATGCCATTTCAAACCAGAGAGTTAGCAGAGAGTTATTTGGAATCATGTCAACCGGAATTCAAAGTTGGATTCATATTTTCCAAGCAAAAGACCTTGGATGAGAAGAATGTGAGGCTTGAACGCTTTCATCATGATATTCATGATAAAACAAAATCTCAGCTCGAGTGGCACGTACGCGAATATTTACTACGCACCTTAAAGGAAACGGGTCTTGACGGGGGAGATTTACAGGGCTTGGCGCAGTCTTATTCAATCGATGTGCAGGCAAACCTTTTATCCGATACTGTTAAAACTGGGGCACGAGTATCAGGAGAATATGTCTTACATTACACAGAAGACGTGGCTAATGAAATTAAAAAAATCGCACGACAAAAACTGGCTATTTTTAAGGAAGAGTTCCTAAAAGCATTAAAGCAACAAACAGCTAAATTAATTGGACAGTATGAACAGGAACTAAGCAAAAACGATCGATACCTAAATGCCTTGTCAGAACTAGAAAAGGTTAAGCAGAATGCTAAGTTGAAGGAAACAAAGATCGAAGAGTTATTAACACAAGATGATATTTTACAAGAAGATATTTATCATCTTTTTAGTCAGGACGAAGAAGAATTTGAAGTGGTCAAAACACAGCTAAGGCCTGAAAACGGAAGTAGCAACATGAAAAACGATTTGAAAGGCAAAGTGATTGAGGGTGCAAAAAATGATCCAAAGGTACTTCCATCAGGCAATCATTTGGAGAGAACCGTCGAACGTCTAGTAAAGACTTCAACCTTAATTAGAGACCTCCCTGGTTTTTATAAGCTTTCTAAAGAATTATCCGAAAAAGCGGAAAGACTCGAAAACAAGGGATTTACCGTAGCATTATTTGGAGCGTTTAGTGCAGGCAAATCTTCTTTTGCCAATGCACTTATGGGTGCTAAGATCCTGCCTGTTTCACCCAATCCAACGACTGCAGCCATTAACAAAATTAAACCTGTTACGGAAAGACATCCGCATGGCACCGTGCTTGTTAAGTTTAAGGAAGCGTCAGCCATGCTTGAAGATGTAAATCGCTCATTAAGGGTTTTTGAACTCCAAGCAGATGATTTTGATGGTGCGGTCAAAAAAATTGACCAGGTTATGCTTCAAAAACAGCAAGAAGGCGGTGTCTTGGAGAAGACACATATTGCTTTCTTACAGGCATTTACTAAAGGTTATCAATCATTTGGTAATTCTTTAGGAGTCGTTCTTGAAACAGACTTAAGTGAATTTACCGATTTCGTTGCTAATGAAGAAAAATCCTGCTTCGTAGAATGGATTGAGCTCTACTACGAATGCGAGTTAACTAATAAAGGAATTACTCTGGTTGATACACCAGGAGCGGATTCTATCAATGCCCGCCATACAGGTGTCGCTTTTGATTACATTAAAAATTCGGATGCATGTTTTTTTGTTACCTATTACAATCATGCATTTTCGAAAGCAGATCGTGAATTTTTAATTCAGCTTGGACGTGTAAAGGAATCCTTTCAAATGGATAAAATGTTCTTTATTATTAATGCCATTGACCTTGCTGAGAATGAAGAAGAAAAGGAAACCGTTATTGAATATGTCGAGGAGCAGCTTAGCAAATATGGAATAAGAAATCCTCATCTCTATCCTGTATCAAGCTTGCTGGCATTAAAAGAAAAGGAGATTTCAAATCCTATTTCGGATTCTGGAATGGCTAACTTTGAGCAGGCCTTTTATCATTTTATTACTAATGAACTAACGGAAATGGCTATTTCCTCTGCAGAAAAAGAAATAAACCGGGTTCATGATTTAATTGATAAACTTATCAAAAGTTCACAGGAAGACCAAACTGTAAAAGAGAGAAAACGCGGGACTATTGAAAAACAAAAAGCAGTTATCTTAGTGTCATTGAAAAACCAAACGATTGAAAACTTGCAAAATCGTTTGTACCAGGAAGCAGAAGAGTTAGTTTATTACATTAAACAAAGAGTCTTCCTCCGCTTTGGAGATTTCTTTAGGGAGTCATTTAATCCCGCCATACTAAAGGATGATGGTCGTCATTTGAAAAAAGTATTACTAGCTGCACTGGATGAATTTCTCGAAAGTCTAGGCTTTGATTTTACTCAGGAATTGCGAGCAACGACAGTCCGCCTGGACAGATTTGCTGAAAAGCAATTGGCTGATTACCAATCAGGTCTCATCCGAAATTTACAAGAAATCAATCAAGACCTTTCCTTTTCAGCATTTGAAGTGAAGCATCAACAAGCAATCGAATTTCCTATCGCTTTTAAAGATATGAATAAACAATTATTTTCTAAAGCCTTGTCGTACTTTAAAAATCCAAAATCATTTTTTGAAAAAAATGAAAAAAAATTCATGAGTGATGAACTGTATCAAGTGCTGAATTTGCCTGCGGATGAATATTTATCGCATGGAACTCACCGTTTAAAAACACATTATTCAGATGAAATAACAAAGGAATTCAATCGCCTATTAGAACAAATGAACGAACAAGTAAATGATTTTTATTTGAGTTATCTTTCAGCCTTAGATGGCGGAATTTCTATTGAATATTTAAGGGATATACAAAAAAACTTGTAAAGTATTAATCAATGACGAGGAGGAAGCTGCGTGAAATTTGTTAAAGACAAAGAATGGTTATTGAAAAGCTTAACCGAGAGCAATGTAAGGGTTGTCGATTGCCGGTTTTCATTAGCTGAACCAGAAAAAGGGAGACAGGAATATTTAAAAGGTCATTTACCTAGCGCAGTTTTCTTTGATTTAGAAAAAGATTTATCAAGTCCAGTTCAAGTCCATGGCGGACGGCATCCTTTGCCTAGACTTGAGGAATTTATCATGAAACTTGAGAAAGAGGGGATTAATGAAAACACAGTCGTTGTCGCCTATGATACCGGTGAAGGGGCGTATGCAGCCCGCTTTTGGTGGCTGCTTCAATACCTTGGTCATGAAAATGTTTATGTACTTGATGAGGGATTTAATGGATGGGCAGCAGCAAATTATCCAGTAACAAAAGATATTCCTGCATTTGAAAAGGTAAAATTCCATTGCAACCTAAAGCCGGAATTACTAGCAACTACCGAAGAAGTAAAAGAAGTAGTCGAAAAACAGCTGGAAAACAAGATATTAATCGATTCAAGGGAATCAAAAAGATATCTAGGGCTAGAAGAACCGATTGATAAAAAAGCCGGGCATATCCCTGGTGCCATAAATATGCCGTGGATGGAGGGGATTCGTGGCGGGCGATATAAACAAGCTGAGGAACAGAGACAAAGGTTTTCAGATATCGAACCTAATATGGATATTATTGTTTACTGTGGATCTGGGGTCACGGCCACACCTAATTACCTGGCATTAAAGGAGGCTGGTTTTAATAAAGTAAAGCTTTATGTTGGAAGCTTTAGTGATTGGATCTCTTATGCTGATCATAAAATAGAATAATCTTTCAGGCCAACTTATGTTATAATGGATAGCGTGTTGTTTTTAAACGACACCAAATAAGGAGGTCCAAAATGACTAATCAGAAGCCTTCACTTATGCTTGTTGATGGAATGGCGTTGCTATTCCGAGCTTTTTACGCTACGGCAGTTACAGGACAATTTATGATAAATTCAAATGGAACACCGACCAATGGAATTCATGGCTTTGTTAAGCATTTATTCACGGCAGTTTCATCATTTAAACCTTCCCATCTCGCTGTTTGTTGGGATATGGGCAGTAAGACCTTTCGTACTGAATTATTCTCAGATTATAAAGGTAATCGCGGTGAAGCTCCGATAGAGCTTATCCCACAATTTGATTTAGTAAAAGAAGTGGTTGCTTCCTTTGATATCCCCAATATTGGATTAGCAGGCTATGAAGCAGATGACTGCATTGGAACAATCGCTAATCAATCAAAGGACTTTGCCCATGTGTCCATCCTAACCGGTGACCAGGATATGCTGCAACTGCTTGATGATAGTATTTCTGTTATTTTGTTGAAAAAAGGTTATGGAAATTACCTGGTTCATACACCAGATTCCTTCTTTGAAGAAAAAGGAATTACTCCTAGGCAGATGATTGATTTAAAAGCCCTCATGGGAGACCCTAGCGATAATTATCCTGGCGTAAAAGGAATAGGGGAGAAGACAGCTCTTAAGCTCTTACAGGAGTTTGAACATATTGAGGGCATTATCTCTAATTTAGATCGATTATCAAAGTCAAATAAGACTAAAATTGAGCAGGATTTAGACATGCTCCATTTGTCGAGACTGCTTGCGGAAATAAAATGCGATGTTCCAGTGAGCTGTTCATTGGATGATGCAGGACTTCGTATTGAAAAAGAAAAAGCATTGAATAAGTTAATGGAATTAGAACTTCGTGGATTGCAACGGCTCTTGCCAATAGACGAAGCGTATGTTTCCTGAAAAAATAAGGTTGTCCACTAGAGACAACCTTATTTTTTTATGGATAAACATACAGGAATTCTTGTCTTACTATTAATAAGATATAAAAAACAGGGATCACAAAGGGGGAGCTACATTCGAAAAGTATACACTGGATCATCAAACTATAGGTAAGGGTGCGACAAGCCTTGTCTTTTTTGGTCTGAATCAACGAAATGAAAGGGTAGTAATAAAAAAGGTTGATAGCAGAAGAGAAGCAGAACAAGAGAGCGATATACTAAGAAGCTTACCGGTTCATAAACATATCATCACCTGTCTAGATTTTTTTGTGGATGAACATAAAGGGTATATTGTTTTAGAATATCACGAAGGGGGAAGGCTTGGGCATTACAAAAAAGGGATCATCCATGATCAAGAATTAGCCGTTCAAATAACAATTAACATCCTTAAAGGGTTAAAGGTGATCCACCAACATGGCATTCTCCATTGCGATATTACTCCACATAACATTTTAATTTGTAATGATGACCCCCAAACAGTAAAAATCATCGATTTCGGCTCTGCTGTCCGCACCAATGACTCTGGTGAATATATTGGAAATCATCGAGGGGCAACGAGATGGTATCGACCACCGGAACTTAAGAAACAAAATCATTTCTTTACTGCTAATATAAACTACTGCTCAGATGTATATAGTGCTGCATGTGTATGTTTGTACTTGTTAACTGGTTTTGCACCGTATCGAAAAAAACAGGCGTGCAAACAGATTCCCAATCAGAAATTACAAAAGGTTCTGAGAAAAGCAACAAGAAAGTATAAACTCAAACGGTATCAATCGGCACAAGAATTTATTGATGCACTTCTACCATTTTCATAAAAAGTAGTCTCTGGATATGCTTTAACAAGAAGCACAACACAATAATAATTTCCAATAAAGGAGATAATGCAAGTTGAATGATTTTACCCAAATTGTCGTTACGCCGGGAAAACCAGTTGCTACACTCCATCTATGATAAGAATGGAAAGTTGAAAATCATAGATCATGTTAATTCTTTTAAAATTCAAAGGTCGTTTCCAAAACGACTTTTCAAAGACTTAAAACAATTGGGTTTATTGGTAACGTTTTTAGAGCATGTAAATAATCAAGAGCCTGACCTCTATGAACAATGGAAGAAATCGTTGAAAATAAAAGACTAATATCAGCGTGTTACTCCCATATGCCTATACAGTTTCATAGAATCATGAATAGAAATATTATAAATGACCTGAAATGATTGAAGGTGACTGAGTAATGGATGAAAAGTCTATTGGCATTATTTTATCTAAGCGGCAATGGAATAGGCTGGCCCAAGAGGAATTAAACGATGATGATTCCTATGTTTTACAATATGCAAAAGCGGGCGATGAGTTAAATTTTGAAGTACTATTTATTAATATCGAAGGATTGCTTGTAAACGAGCGTAAGGGAAATGCAATTATGATAAAGGATGAGGAGATCGTTTTACTAGGTTTCGTTGATATTCCGTCAATAATCTATAATCCCACAAATTATCATCGTAAGAAAAACAATCGGACAATCTTTAAACTTGCACAGCAAACAGGTGTAACTCTCATAAATGAAAAGAATAATATTAAGAATAAGCATTTCCTAGAATTGATAGCAACACATTCTGAACTAAAGGATATTAATTTAATAGCGGAAAATCAAATTCCGACTTCATTTAGTTTTTACGTTTTAGGGCAAAAAGATTGTCATCATCAATGGACGACTCCGATTATTTATGCCAAGAATAATGACCAAGTGCTAACCTTTAAGGAAGCCTATCTGCTACTTACCGGTGATTACCAAATGCAAGAAGAGACACAAGAATACCTTTATAAAGTAAGCCATCGAATTTTAGAAATTATTCACTATTATTATCCAAGAATTTATGAAATTGGTCTTCAATTTGTGGGGATGGAAACTGGTGAAATTCGAATTCATTCCACTTGTCCTATCCTTACCATTGTGAAAGACATAAGTTATAGCAACAAAAAAGTAGCGGGTAGGATTCTTAAGTGGCCGATTGATCTAGCAAAAGAAATCAGGGAATTGAAAAACGATGATAAGACATTGCATACGTATAGTGGAGAAACTGAGGCAACCGTTCATGTAAGCAGTGGAGAATTACACGACGATAATATTACGCCGTTTATCAGGAAATCAAGTCAGCTTTTTGAGAATGTTTGGGTGAAATTTAAAGTTTTTCAAGACCATGAAATGAAAATGAAATTATCTAACCGAATTACAGAAAGCTGGAGGGAACAACCTGAATTTGTAAAATTTGGGGTAAACGAGCAGCCATGTCACTTTGTAAATTACGAAGACGCAATTCCGCTAAGACATAATTCCTTTCAAAATCCCATAGAGCTTTTTGTTTCCGACACGCTAGTAGAATCCATGCATCTTCCTGTTGACCTAGTTTATCAAATCCAATTTTCAGAGAGAAAGGCAATTATCGGTCCAACAATTGGCTTACTATTGGGTGAAAAAAATCACATTTATCATTTGGATTATATGGAGAAATTCAATGACCGTTTTGGTGAATTCCATCGCTATGGCGGAGTAACAATCGCCTTTTCAGCAAGGTCAGTCGATTGGGAAAAGAGAATTGCATATGGGATGATCTATGACCCAGTAAAAAAACATTGGCGCTATGATTCTACCCCGATTCCCTCTACCATATACCGTAGAAATTTTCATCAAAAGAAAGATAATATTAGACAACTAGTGGATATAACCAATAATAATTTATTTAACTCCTACCACTTTAAAAAATCAGATCTATATTTATTAAAAAATACCCCAGAAATTAAACAGCACTTACCTGCAACTTTCCTTTTAAATAACATGGAAGAATTAATTGACTTTTTAATAGAAAATAAGAAAATTATTTTAAAGCCTGTTAGCTTATCAAGAGGACGCGGAATTTTCATACTAGAATTAAATGACGAAACAGAAGGTTTTAGTTTATACGATTATCGGAATATGACAAAGGTACAACACAGATTGAAGGATAAAGAAGGTTTACAAGTATTATTAAAGGAGTTTGGAATTTTTAAACAGGAGTATTTATTTCAAACCTACATTCCGCTTTTAAAGGTAAATAATCGAGCCCTTGATGTCAGGGTTGTGATGCAGAAATATAACAAAGGGAAGTGGCAATGCACTGGAATTGAATGCAGGGTTGCTCGAGAAGATGAGGATCTAACTAATATTGCTCGGGGTGGAGAAGCGATGACGTTAGAAACAGTTATCAAGAAGACTTCCCAGGGCCTTAGCTATTCGCTTGTTCATCGGAATATAGTAAACCTTTGTCAAAGATTTTGCCGCATCATGGATCAAAGAAATGAACATTTCTCCGAATTTGGTATCGATATTGCCTTAGATGAGGTTGGCTTCCCGTGGATTCTTGAAGCAAATATATATCCAAGCTTCAAAGGCTTTAAGAAATTGGATTATGATAAGTATTTAAAAATTCGTAATCAACCAATGTTTTATGCAGTTCAAATTCAAGGGTTTCAAATTCTTGATGAAGATGCATTTGGAAACACTCTTCACTTCCAAGAAAGAGCATATTTTTAGTCCTTCACGTCCCTTTTGATTCATCCAAAAAGGGACGTTCTATTATTTTCCAGATACAATTTGGTTATACAATTGGAGGATACGGTTAGCACTATTTTCCCATGTGAAATTTCCCTTCACTCGATCTATACTGTTAAGACCTAACCTTTTAATTCTTTTGGGATTGTTTAAGAGCTGAATAACACAATTGGATAGTTCCACTTCAATGTATTGTGTATTGATCAAACACCCCGTCCTGCCATGTTCAATAACCTCTGGCATTCCCCCGATATTCGTTGCGATTACGGGGACACCACATGCCATTGCCTCCACATTCACTAATCCAAATACTTCAGGTCCAATTTTGATAAGGAAACCGGATAAAAGAAATATTTCCTTGGTTTTCAGTAGAGGCCATTCCTTTAGCCTTTTTTCCAAATATCGTGAAATCACCATCGTTTTGAAGAATGTTTGTTTGCATTTCTACAACTGTTTCTACTGAACTTGAACGAGAAGATGGTATTGGGAAGGAACCAGGGGTAATAATGGCTACCTTTGGTTTAGATCTCATAAAGCAAAACACCTCTTAGATTAATGTAAGTTAGTGTATTCACGTATTTAATGAGTGTTTCAAATTAATTTGGGTTTTTATCTCTCCAAATACATAACTTTTGCATTTAATAGTAAGAAAGCAGTTTATTTATGTTAACTGAACCTAAACCTTATAAATAAGGCGGGGAAATAGCTTGGAACAGCAATATATTGGAATTATAATCAGCTCGCAATTATATAGAGAACTTGACCGCGGAAAACAACCAGAAATCCTGGCTTTCTATGAGGAAGGGGGGAATATAAATAATTTAATTCCTGTGTATCTTCGTTTGGAGGATTTACTGCCTGGCGAACCAGAGATAACGGGTTATGTGATGAATAGTAACGGTGTGTATCTGAAGAACACTATTCCTAAACCATTGGTGATTCATAACAGAGGGTATCATTGTACGAAGGATGCAAAGAAACAGATTAAAATGTTATTAGCTGAAGGCTTAATCATTTTTAATGAATGGAATCAATATGGGAAATACAAAACTCATAAGTTATTAAGGGAATGTGTAGATATTAGACCACATCTCCCAGAAACCGTTCGCTTCAATCTTGGTAATATGGTCGAAATGATGGGAAAACATAGCGAGTTAATCATAAAACCAATCAATGGTACATTTGGAAAACGTAACATGAGAGCTACACGCCTTAACGATACAGAGTGCTTGTTAACCTATCCCCAAAATGACTTGTGGCTGGAAGAAATGCTCCCTGCGGAACAATTACCATTGAAAATAAAATCGTTGGTAACAAGCGGTATGTATATAATCCAAGAGAGAATTCAACTTGCGGAATATAATAATAATCCATTTGACGTTCGGGTAACCGTCCAACGAAATGGGTTTGGAGAATGGCAAGTGACAGGGATGGTGGGGAAAGTAGCAAAAACAGGCCACTTCGTTACAAATGTTGCTAGTGGTGGTGCTAGCGTTATTTTTGAAGATATTCTTAGAAACCTCCCACACCTTAATGAAAGACAGGTAGTCGCCGACGTTGAACGTTTATCCTTAAGGGTTGCCAAACAGTTGGGTGATCAAACTGCTAACTTTGCAGATATTGGACTTGATGTCGGAATTACAATGGATGGTTTTCCAATGTTTATTGAATGTAATGCCCGAGATCTAAGGTTAGCATTTCGTAATGCTTTAATGTTCGAAACATGGCGGGAAACCTACATCACCCCAATATGCTATGGGAAATATTTGTTGACTAAAAGAAATGGCCAATAAAAAACAAAGAGGAAGTAGGTTGGTATGCAAACAATTGTCTTTGTTGGAAGTAACAAATCAGGAACGAGCCGAGAAGCTCTGAGTATTTCAACAACTATGGGTTATTATACTGTTTTGTTAACGAACAGAAGAGAATTTATAAAGCAAGAGAAAGAATTCCCTGAAGTTCATCAGATGGTATATGTCGAAAATTTAATGGATAAGGAGATGATTTTTTCAATAATTAATAACCTTGAAGAAGATAGAAAACAAATCTGTGCTGTTATTAGTTTCATTGATCCATTTGTCTCTTTTGCGGCGCGAATCTCGAAAAAATTAGGACTTTTTCAAATGTCCACGGATGCTTTGGCAATCATAGAAGAGAAAACTCGGTTTCGTGAGCACCTTAAAACGCTGCCTGTTTCACCAAAGTTTACTATTTTTCAAGGAGAAAAGTCTATTCAACAATTTGTCGAGGAAAATCAACGTCAGTTACCACTTATATTAAAGTCTCCCATATCTAATGGGTCAAAGGATGTATTACTGGTTGAAACCTACTCTGAGTTAAAAGAAGGATTGGACTACTTAAATAAAAAATTCCCTTCTATTCCGGTATTAATTGAAGAATACTTGATTGGAACGCAATACCTAATCGAAGTTATCGTTAAGGAGGGGCAGATATCTATTGTGGCGGTAATTGAACAAGAGGTCTTAAATGGTGATCGCTTTATTATTACTGGGTATTGTTATCCGGCCGTAGTAGAAAATGAGACTTTAGAGGAATTACAAATTGCCGTTGAAAGTATTATTAAAGCACTTGAATTAGAAAATGGTACTTGTCATTTAGAAATGAGGCTTATTGAAGGGAAGTGGAAGTTAATAGAAATAAATCCAAGAATGTCTGGAGGTGCAATGAATAGAATTATTCAAGAGGGTACAGGAATCAATTTAATTAAAGAAACACTTAAACTTTACTTAGGGCAAGACCCTTATCTAGAAGCAACGAAAAGGACACATGTCTATGCAAAATTTCTCACTGTTAGTTCACGGGGCCGACTCATAAAAGTGACCGGAAAAACTAAAGCCTTAAATTATGTTGGTGTAAAGGAAGTTTATGTGAAACCAAGAAAAGGGGCGATCTTAACCAAGCCGTATTCACTAGGTGATCGATATGCCTATGTGATTGCCAGCGCTGATACACCTGAACAGGCCAAGGAGATTGCATTAATAGCTTCGAAGGAAATCAAGTTTTACTTAGAGCCATTTTAAGGATGTGATGATTTTGAAGTCGATTGGGATGCTTCACTATCGAAAAAATCCGCGAGAAGTTAAAAAAGCTTATCCCTTTGCTGCTGTCGCAAAAATGGAGGGAATCCCCTTTTTTTATTTTTCTTACAACAATGTTGATTTTAATCATTTGAAAATTAATGGCTGGGTGTATCAACATGGTGAATGGACACAAAAAGTTATCGACTTTCCAACAGTCATCATTAACAGCTGCAACCCTAAAACGAAAAGACAATCCGCCATTTTGAAAAAATTAAAGGAATATGCTATTTTTACAAGTTATCCTGTTGGAAATAAGTTCAAAGTGTACAAAAAAATCTTTAATGCGAAAGAATTCTCCAGTTATTTGATTCCTTCCACAAAATTAAATCATCCACAAAAATTTATCTCTTTTTTCCAGGAACATTCTCGAGTTGTAATCAAACCATTAACCGGTAATCAAGGTAAAAAAATATTATTTATCGAAAAACTTAATGAAAAGCAACTGTTCAAATTAACCGACGGTCAGAAAGTTAGCGTACTTAATCAAAAGGAAATGGAGGTTCTAATTGAAGGGCTGGTCCTTGAAAAAAAATATTTGCTTCAGCCTTTTATTGAATGTAAAACAAAAGCCGGATTAACCTATGATTTTCGCTTGCATGTTCAAAAAAATGGACGCGGTTTTTGGGAAATTACCTTAATTTATCCCAGGATCAGCGGTAACGCCCAATTGATTAGCAATATTAGCAGCGGAGGGTACCGCGGTGACTTAGAAACTTTTCTTTTGGATGAATTTGAGGAAGAGTCAGATCGAATAAAAACAGTTCTAGAGCAATTTGCATTAACATTTTCTGCTCATTTCGACACATTATACGAACATTCCTTTGATGAACTGGGTATTGATGTTGGGATGGATCAACTGCAAAGACTATGGTTATTTGAAGTCAATTGGAGGCCAGGTTGTAAGCATAGGGAATTTGAAGTGGCCAGGCGGCTTATTCCTTATTGCATCTATCTTGCGAATAGGCAAAAACTTTAAATAGAACTAGCTGTCTCGACAAGGGACAGCCAGTTTTTATGTTTGCGTCTATTTAGTGTTTTTTTTCTTTGCTGCATTTTCTAGTTTACTTTTTGGTTCTTCAGCGAACTCCGCATCTTGACCATATCCTTGAGGATTAACCCCTGGAGCTTTGACACCTCGATTAGTTTGACCATTTTTACCCATCTATGTTCACCTCCCACTTTTTTAGTATTTCCATGTGGAATAATAAAACACGGGCTTTCGAACAATATTAGCAGGGGTGATATGATGAACAAGGGTGTTTATTTAGCACTTTTCAGCATGGGACTAGCACAAGGGATGAAAATTCCTATTCATTATTATAAAAAGAAAGAATGGCGTCCAGAGCTGTTTTTTGGTACCGGTGGGATGCCTAGCTCACATTCAGCTGGGGTTTCTACATTAACAACATACATTGCAATGCAGCGTGGACTGCCAACTTTTGATTTTGCCCTTTCACTGATTTACGGATTAATTGTCATGTATGATGCGCAAGGGGTAAGAAGGCAAACTGGGGAGCTTACCTTAAAGGTAAATTCAATGAATGAATTAATTGAAAAAATTCATAAAGAGGAAAGTGTTGAATTTAAACAGGACTCTCCAAAAAAGCTAAAAGAAATGTTAGGCCATGAGCCTGAAGAAGTTGTAGGAGGGGCAATTCTAGGTGTTTTGGTGGGAGTCATAGGTCACCTATGTACAAAAAAGAATAGAAAATTATCAAAATTTAAGTTAAGATTCTAAGGGATGTTCACAGTTTGTTGGGAGAGGGATGGCAAAGTTATTGGGAACAGTCGAAGATTATTTGCACCACTTGGAAGGAAAAGGATTTCAATTCCAAGAGGATGCAATTGGCTTTATATTTTTTGGGAAACACTACACAAATGCTTCTGATGAAATGAGTATTACAGCCATTGAACTGACATTAAAAGCGCAAAAAAGTTTTGATGGCAGTTTTTATGTATCGTTACTGGAAACATTAATTTCGAACAGGATCAACTCAAGGAAAGAGGCCATTAGATTCGTTAAAGAAAAGGAACTGTTAGCGATATAATTAGATTAACTCCCTTCACTAAAAGGGAGTTTTTTTATGAGACCTTATCCTCTAGGGATTTTGTTTTTCTTAGTAAAGGGATTTTGTTTGTTGGCATTTCAGCAAAAATCATTCCTGCAAAAATGAGGCAGCACCCAACTAAGGCACTATAGGAAAGTCGTTCATTTGCCCAATAAAAACCTGTAATCGCGGCAAATACCGGCTCCATTGCAAAAATTAACGCAACTCGAGTTGCAGAGGTGTATTTTTGAAAATTTGTTTGAATCATAAATGCCAGCGCTGTTGCAAATATGCTTGTAATGACAAGGGCAACCAGAACATCTTGCTTGAGTAATATATGTGGATTAAATGACTTTTTCCAATCTTCAAATAGGAAAGAGGATAAAATTGATAATATCGCGACTGTTGAAATTTGAATGACTGTTAACAGCAAGGTTGGATATTTATTACTAAACTTACCTGTATAGATGATCTGTAGGGCGAAACTGATGGCGCAAATGAAAACGAAACCATCACCTCTATTTAATGAAGTAACATCAGTCATCGTCAATAGGAATAAGCCAATGGTCGCAGTTAACACGCCCAAGACAGCATTCCTGTTCGGAAACTGCTTTAATAACATCATTGAAAATATTGGAACAAGGACAACATTTAACCCTGTAATAAAGCCGGCTTTGGAAGAGGTTGTATATAACAGGCCGATTGTTTGGGTAGCATAACCAAGGAAAAGCCAAAATCCGATAAATACACCTGATAAAAGCAGCTTTAAATTCAATTGTTTTAACTGTTTTTTTTCAAATATCACAAGGCAGAAAATCAATAAAATCGCTGCCGCAAGAAAGCGAATGCTATTAAAGGAAAACGGTTCAAGAAAATCAATTGCATTTTGGACTAACACAAAAGTGCTACCCCAGATGATCGTTACAAGGAGCAAACTTAAATCGGCAAAAATAGGTTTTTTCATGATGTATCATTGCTCCTCGGGAATATTTTTTCTTATTGCCTGCCTTGCTAGTTCATCCGCCGCCTTATTTTCAGCACTTGGGATCCATTTCATAAAAAATAATTGAAACTTCTTTGATAAGTGTAATGCCTGTTCAAATAATGGTAAGTATAGTTTGTTTTTTACAAATTCCTTTTCTATTGCATTGTTAACTAATTGAGAGTCGGTCCGAAAAGACACGACGGAATTTTCAAATCCCTTTTCTAAACATATTTCCAAAGCCTTAATAAATGCATGATATTCTGCTTCATGATTCGTCATTTTTCCTAATGGAATTGAATATTTTTCTGTAATGCCGTTTCCTTTAATAAATATCCCGGCACCACTTGGTCCAGGGTTTCCGGCACTAGCTCCGTCAATATAAACCTCAATCAATTCTGTTTCCTCCATAAATGTAATAGTGAAAGTTTATCATATTTCTTTTAAGTCAGAAAATATTTATTCTTATAACTACTATGAAGAAGTGGGTATGATAAGAATATATATCAGAATAGGTTAGAATGATGTGGTCGATATAGTGGCATGGAATATGTTATTTAAAAAGCCCTTGAATTCTTTTTAGAAAGGTTGAGGACATTGAACTATAGGTTAGAGTGGATGTATAAAATAAAAAGTAATGAAAAGGTACAGTTTTCCTCTGAAATGGTATCAGGTGAAACGGCTATACAAATTGGTGAAGAGCTTGAAATGACTGGGAAAGTATCTGATTTGTTTTTTTATGATGAAAAGGGAACATCATGGATCTTAAAGGAAATGAAAAAGTTGATGACCGAAATTGAAGATGATCCTCATGAAATAACTGTTTACTTTGATGGAGGGTTTCAAAAGGAAACAAATCAAGCAGGTCTTGGGGCTGTAATCTTTTTTAAGCAGGGGAAGAAGAAATACCGTATCCGAGCCAATGAACGGATTGATGAATTGGAAACAAATAATGAAGCAGAGTATGCTGCTTTTTATTATGCACTAAATATTTTAGAGGATTTAGGAGTTCATCATTTATCTTGTGAATTTAAAGGTGACTCCCAAGTGGTTTTAAAACAGCTGGAAGGGGATTGGCCTTGTTATGAAGATACGCTTAATAGCTGGCTTGACAGAATTGAGGAAAAAATTAAAACGCTTGGTTTAGTCCCTAAATATACGTCCATTGCTAGAAAAGATAACAAAGAAGCAGATAAATTGGCGACACAAGCATTAGAGGGAAAAGAAATTTTTGCAAAAACATTGATTCTTTAGGAAATGGGTGTGAAACTCTTGTGAAGGACTTAAACAAAAGGCAATTATTGGTTCATGTAGAATCCTTAATGGTTCAATACTGTGAAGGCTGCTTTTTACACCAGCATTTGAAAAAAGAAGGTGGGCGGAGAGCAGCACACCGGTTTTGCATTTCAAAGTGTACAGTGGGAGAACAACTTCAGGAGTATGGGAAGAAACTGAGTTGAAAATTCACCTAAGTCCTGTTAGCGCCCATAAAAAAGGCTGACGAAAACGTCAGCCCTTGATTGATTATTTTAGATTATAGTTTTACAACGTTAGCTGCTTGTGGTCCACGGTTTCCTTCAACGATTTCAAAAGAAACTTCTTGGCCTTCTTCTAAAGATTTGAAGCCTTCGCCAGTGATAGCGCTGAAGTGTACGAATACATCGTCGCCGCCTTCTACTTCAATAAAACCAAAACCTTTTTCATTGTTAAACCATTTTACTTTACCGTTTTGCATGTACTTCTTCCTCCTAAGCCTTTCAAGCCACCCTTATTGGTGCCAAAGATAAATATTATCATGCAGCCACTTGCTATGCATATATAGTTACATGATGCTTTAAATATACAATATTGAAAATTTACAGTCAAGGAATGACTTGTCTCTTATATTGAAATTATGGTAGTTTCTATGAAAATATTTAAGTGTCTGATTTTGTCCGTACCCCTAACATGAAAAATACCTTTGCATCATATCTTAAATTAATCAATTTATTTACAGAGGCGGGGATAGGATGTACCGATTTTCCATTGAAGGTGATGAATGGATATTAAGATTTTCACCCCAAGTTTATATTGATTCTGATGAAAAGCAGACCATTTTATTTGCACTGCTCCATATGGGATTAGACCTAGATAATTATTCACATGGAAATGCCTTTATCATTTTTACAAAGAAAATTGGTGCGATTGTGTTCAATGTGGAGAGAATTCCATCCTTAATTTTAACAGTTTCGAATATTATCCCCGAGGGTAATTGGTATAGTCAGGATCTTCCTTCAATAAAGCCGTTGAGTTAACAATAGCAAGCATTATGGGTGATCATTTGATCACTCTTTTTTATTATTTAGTCTATTTGTCAAATAACAGAAAAAATACTAAGGAGATCTCGTGACGTAGTCTGCTATTTTAATAGTAAGAACTTTGAGAGTAATTCTAAAAATAATTATTATCATTATTACCACTGTACTTAGAAATTGAATGAATCTACAATTACTGAAAAGTAAAGAATGATACAGTCGATTATATAGTCTCGATAGACCACTATCATAAAATTGTAGAGGAAATTAGTGGATATGGTGATTATTTAGTCTTTACGTACACGGGATTTAATGGGTAAAATGGATTTCGGGATGCTTTGTAAAAAGGGAGCAATCATAATGAAATTAATTATTGCCGAAAAGCCGGATCAAGGGTCAACCTTAGCATCAATCTTTAAACATAAAAAACAAAATGGTTTTATCGAAATTTATCCAAATGATATTTTTCCTAAGGGAGCCTATGTGACTTGGGCAATTGGTCATGTATGCCAATTAGTCTCGCCCGAAAAATATCAGCAAGGCTGGAAAAAATGGTCGTTAGATAATTTACCAATTATCCCTGAACAGTTTGAATACGAAGTAACGAAAGATAAGGCAAAACAATTTGCGGTCATCAAAAAGTTAGTGTCTGATTCTAATGTGACTGAAATTATTCATGCAGGTGATGCGGGGCGCGAAGGTGAACTGATTATCCGCAATATCCTCAGGTTAACAAAATGTCACAAACCCATGAAAAGGCTGTGGATCTCGTCGTTAACAGCTAATAGCATTAGAGAGGGTTTTAAAAAGCTGTTGGACGAGCAAGAAACACGTAGTTTATTTTTTGAAGCATACACAAGGGCTTGTGCTGACTGGGTGGTTGGTATGAATGCTTCACGTTTGTATAGCTTACTTTTACAAAAACAAGGATTTTCTGATGTCTTTTCAGTTGGTAGAGTACAAACACCAACCTTAGCACTTATTGTTAAAAGAGAAATAGAAATAGAGAACTTTAACTCGGAACCCTTTTGGGAGGTTCTCGCACATTTTTTAATGAATGGAAAAAAATATACTGGAAAATGGCAGAACGATGGGGAAACCCGAGTGAATACAAAAGAGTTAGCCGAAAAAGTTGCTGCTTTTTGCAAGGATAAACCTGCCGAAGTAAGCGAGGTTCTATCAGAAAGGAAAGAGTTCTTTCCTCCACTCTTGTATAATCTTTCCGCCCTCCAAGCCGAGGCAAATAAACGCTTTAAATTCTCACCGAAGAAAACTCTCGATGTTATGCAAAAGCTCTATCAAAAGGGAAATGTCTCGTACCCTCGTTCAGATTCACGGTACGTTACAAAAGAAGAAGCGAATACTTTCCCGGAAGTCTTAAACAAATTAAGTCATATTAAAGATTACGAAAGTTTCTTCCCGTTACCATTTGCTTCGATTTCAGAAAACAAACGCTATGTGAATGAAAAGAAGGTCACAGACCACTATGCGATTATTCCGACGGAACAAATCCCAAATGTGGAGCGGCTCACCCCAGATGAGAAAAAAATCTACGATTTAGTTGTAACAAGTTTGATCGCCGCACACTACAATAAGGCCATAGCTGAATATACTACTGTGACAACATTGGTGGATGGAAGGGCAACGTTTATCTCGAAAGGGAAGGTTCAAATTGAAGAAGGCTGGCGTAAAGTACTGAATCCAAAAGATAACGAAGATGAACCTGCACTACCAATGCTAGCAGAAGGTGAGCAGGGTCGGTCGGATAAAGTGGAAGTTAAAGAAAGCAAAACTCAGCCGCCAAAACGCTATACTGAAGGTCAATTGATTACGTTAATGAAAACGGCTGGTAAGCATATAGATGATAAAGAACTCGAAAAAATTCTGACAAAGACCGAGGGCCTTGGAACAGAAGCAACCAGAGCAGGCATCATTACAATGCTAAAGGACCGTCTATATATTGAGGTTACTAAGAATTTAGTTTATGCTACAGCCAAAGCCAAAATCCTCATTGAGGCCATTGGGAAAGAAATTTTAGCTTCACCTGAAATGACCGCAAAGTGGGAGCAGAAACTAAAGGAAATATCTGAGGGGTCTGCTGCACCAAAGCAATTTATGGAGCAAACAAAGAAGATGGTCATTCATTTAATTTCGTCAAGTATTGGTCAAGCTACTAACTGGTCTTTCTCGGAGGAGATTCGCGAAAATTTTGCACCTGGGAAGCAAAAAGGGAGGAAGCAGGCTTTTACCAAGCTGGGTCCTTGTAAAAAATGTGATGGTTCAGTCGTAGATAAGGGCAGCTTTTACGGTTGTTCAAATTACCAAAAAAATCAATGCGATTTCACTATTTCAAAGAAAATATTAGGTAAAAATATTACCCAGAAGAACCTAAAGCTGCTTTTATCAGAAGGAAAAACCGAGCTGATTGAAGGTTTTACCAATAAAGAAAAAACCTTTAATGCCAGGCTTTTTATAGACCAAACTGAAAAAAAGGTAAAATTTTTATTCGAAGAAACGGCAGCAAAATAAAGAAATGTTATTTTATATAAGTGATAAAGTGCCTTGTCACTATTTTTTTTATATAGTAAACTTTTAGTTGAGTAATTTTTTGGAGGGTATGGGATGCCAACACCAAGTATGGAAGATTATATTGAACAAATATATATATTGATTGAAGAAAAAGGATACGCTCGAGTCTCAGATATTGCTGAAGCGCTGTCAGTACATCCCTCCTCAGTAACGAAAATGGTGCAAAAACTTGATAAAGATGAATATTTAGTCTACGAAAAATATAGAGGACTTGTGTTAACAGCCAAGGGGAAAAAGATTGGCAAGCGCCTGGTCTTCAGACATGATTTACTAGAACAGTTCCTCAAAATCATCGGTGTGAAAAATGAAAATATATATAACGATGTCGAAGGGATTGAACACCATTTAAGCTGGGATTCAATTGATCGAATTGGTGACCTGGTTCAGTTTTTTGAAGAAGACCAAAAGCGTATAGAGGCATTAAATGAAATACAAAAACAGAATGAAAGTGAATAATAAAGAAGCACCTAGCAGCAATTGCTAGGTGCTTTTAATATAAATCTGGGTATTGATCAAAAGATTGGTCGCTCTCTGGGATTAAAGACATTCTACCATGCTCTTCCTCAATAGCCTGAACCCCTTGAATTAAACCATTTTCTGCCTCTAGTATTGCCTTTCGATAAGAAATGATTCGTCCCTCAGAAGTGACAAAGTTGATAATTTCTCCAAAGGAATTACGGTGAAGTGCCACAATTGATTCCATGAAAATTCTCCTATTTAGATTATTATTAAAAGCAATACCTTGCTTTTTCCTATATTCTTTCTATTTTTACAAATAATAAACAAACAATTATAATAAAAAAACATCGGAATTTACCCGATGCTTAGTGTTAACCCCAAAAAAAAGGGGTCTCCTGGTATACATAATAATTAAGCCAGTTTGAAAAAAATAAATGACCATGAGAACGCCAGCGATTAATTGGCGGCTGGGTTGGATCATTGTTTGGAAAATAGTTCTCCGGTATATGGATTTCAAGGCCTTTATTCAAGTCTCTTTCATACTCTTGGGCCAGCGAATCTGATTCATATTCCAAATGTCCGGTAATCATGACATGCTTTCTATCCCGAGAGGCAATTAATAAGGCACCTGCATCTTCAGAGGCGGCTAATAATGTTAATTCTGGATTCTTGTTAATTGCTTCAATCGATACATCAGTATAGCGAGAATGGGGAGCATAAAACTGGTCGTCAAACCCTCGCAGCAAAGTGTCATTAGGTTCGAAAATCCGGTGAGGATAAATACCTGAGCATTTTCGCTGTAACTCAAATTTACCAATCCGATAATGGTAGTTAAGAGCAGCCTGCGCACCCCAGCAAATATGTAACGTCGAAGTGACATTTTGATTGGCCCAGTCCATAATCTCGGTTAATTCCGACCAATATTTAACTTGATCAAATTCTAATAGCTCTACTGGGGCACCAGTAATAATCATCCCATCAAATTTTATGTTTTTCACTTGGGAAAAGGTGGTGTAAAACTGTTCGAGATGCTGTTTACTCGTATGGGTGGATTCATAGGAGTTGGTTTTTAGAAAATTGACATTTACTTGTAAAGGCGAGTTTCCTAATAATCTTAAAAGCTGTGTTTCTGCTTTTTCTTTTTCAGGCATTAAATTCAGAATAAGGATATTTAATGGTCTGATGTCCTGAGCAATAGCACGTTCATTATCCATAATGAAAATATTTTCGTGTTCGAGAATTTCCCTCGCTGGAAGGAGTTTTGGAATGTTAATTGGCAAGTGATCAGCCCCTTTTTCAGGTTAATTAGGAGTATTTCTAAATACTCCATCCATTGATATAACTACCTACGATAAGGAGTCAATGAATATTTTAAATATTTGATATTTATATTATAAACATTATTGTAAATTCAGAAAAGTATTAATTAATTTGTCATAATTAATTATCGGATTGAAAGCGCTTATTTGATACAATGAAACCGTAAGTCCAATTCTAAATGCTGAATGCGGGGGATAAAGGTGGTATTGAAAACTGAAGTGAAATCAGACATTGATATTGCACAAGAATCAAAGATGAAGCCAATTGTTGAAATCGCCGAAAAAATTGGTTTAGAAGAGGATGATCTAGAACTTTTTGGTAAATACAAAGCTAAAATCTCAAATGAAGCTCTTGCTAAACTCAAAACGAAGGATAGCGGAAAAATTATCCTTGTCACTTCCATTAATCCAACACCAGCAGGCGAAGGTAAATCGACTGTGACAGTTGGACTGGCAGATGCTTTTAATCGGTTAGGTAAAAAAACGATGATCGCAATCAGAGAGCCTTCATTAGGCCCAACTATGGGTATTAAGGGTGGGGCGACTGGCGGTGGATACTCGCAAGTCCTGCCAATGGAAGACATCAACTTACATTTTACTGGAGATTTGCATGCGATTACGACTGCAAATAATGCCCTCGCAGCGTTAATCGATAATCATCTCCAACAAGGAAATGAACTTAACATAGATCAACGGAGAATAGTCTGGAAACGATCCCTTGATTTAAATGACCGTGCATTAAGAAAAGTTATTATCGGTCTTGGTGGGCCCCTTCAAGGTGTTCCAAGGGAAGATGGCTTTGACATTACGGTCGCTTCGGAAATTATGGCGGTTTTATGTTTAGCAACAGATCTAAAGGATTTAAAATTACGATTATCACGGATGGTTGTTGCCTATAATTATCATAAGGAGCCGGTAACGGTCGGTGACTTAGGTGTAGAAGGCGCATTAACGTTATTGTTAAAAGATGCGGTCAAACCAAATCTTGTTCAGACGATTGAACATACGCCAGCTCTTATTCACGGCGGTCCGTTTGCAAATATTGCCCATGGGTGTAATAGCGTCATAGCAACTAAAGCTGCGGCTCAGTTAGCGGATTATGTTATCACTGAAGCTGGCTTTGGAGCAGATTTAGGTGCAGAAAAGTTTTTACATATTAAATCAAGAAGTGCGAGGATCCAACCAGAAGCAGTTGTTATTGTTGCGACTATTCGTGCCTTAAAAATGCATGGGGGAGTAGCAAAAAGTGAGTTAGCAAAAGAGAATATTCCTTCACTAACACTTGGTTTTGCAAATCTAAAAAAACACATCGAGACAATCAATAGCTTTGGATTACCAGTAGTTGTTGCAGTTAACAAATTCATCACTGATACAGAACTTGAAGTAACAACATTACTTGGATGGTGTGAAAGAGAGAATGTTCCTGTTGCCTTAACAGAAGTGTGGGAAAAAGGCGGAGCAGGAGGCATCGAGCTAGCTGAAACACTATTGGCTGTCATTGACAAGAATGAAAACAATTTTAAGCCTTTATACGACCTATCTGATCCGATTGAACAGAAAGTTAGAACTATTGTCCAAAAGGTTTATGGTGGAAAAGATGTAGAATTTTCTTCAAAGGCTAAAAAACAATTGATTGATTTTGAAAAATTCGGCTGGTCTAATTTAGCTGTTTGTATGGCGAAATCTCAATATTCCTTGTCTGATGATCCTGAAAAGTTAGGTAGACCGACGGATTTCAGCGTGACGGTCAGGGAGTTTAAACCTTCGATTGGAGCTGGATTTATCGTCGCGTTAACTGGAGATGTTATGACCATGCCAGGCCTCCCGAAAAAACCTGCTGCCTTAAATATGGATGTGGATGAAAACGGGAATGCAGTTGGGCTTTTCTAATTCAAAAAAGAAAGTAATAAAATTTGAACTTAGATAACTGTCTAGCGCAAGCGGCCGAGCGGGTGCTTGCGCATTTCTTAAGAGGAGAGTAGATGGGATATGTTTGATCCGACAGCCTTTGATAACATGAAAGTGGTGATTGAAGGTGCTCTTTATGATTTAGATATTATCGGTGAGATTGTTATTACAGACCGAAACGATCTAATCAACATGGCTAAGATGTCTCGGAAATTTGATGTATCTTTCCGTTTACCTAAAAGCAGTGTAATAGCGAATATTGAAATGGCATCAAACCTGGTTAATCTAGCAGCAGAGCTTTTACCGGCCTTACAATCAGAACAGAAGGCAGGGTGTCATTTAAGGCTCCAATTTTTAATTGAACATAATGACATGGAAATAGACTTTCAAGCGGTTGAAAACATCCTACTAAACGTATGGGGGGCCACGAGAAAGATTACTCAAATTGTTCAGTATCAACCACTTGAAATCGCACGAAAGCATAATCATGTGATTAATGTTGATTTTGATCGATTGATTCGGGAAGACCAAGTGGATGATTTGGTTGAAATGACTGAGTTTATCATGACAACTCTTAAGCAACTGAACAGGAAATTTTAGCAATATGAAGCGAAACCAGCTTTTCATCCAAAGCTGGTTTTAATTAGGCTTTTAAAATATTTACAATATTCAAATTTTTATGTACGATTAATTTACATATCTGTTCATTTTTTTATAAAAAAGGGGAGATGACGTTGGTCAAAACGGCTTGGGTCACAGATAGTACAGCCTATTTAGACGAAGAATTAAAAAATCATCCAGATTTATATACCATTCCATTAACGATTTTACTTGATGGTGAGGAATTTTCTGATGGGATTGACTTAACCCCTGCTCAATTATTCGAAAGATTAAAGGAACTTAAATATCCACCTAAAACATCACAACCTTCTATTGGAGCTTTTCAAGCATTATACGAACAACTGTCTAAGGATTACGACCAAGTTGTCGCCGTTCTTTTATCAGGAAAATTAAGTGGCACGGTATCCTCGAGTGAGCAAGCTGCAATGCTTGTTGAGATTCCAGTAACCACCATTGATTCCAAAATCCTAACCTATCCAATGACGGCTTTACTTAAAGAAGGAATAAGGCTTCTTGAAGCAGGCGCTAGTCTTGAATCAGTAATCAGTCAACTCGAAAGAATTAAGAAAACCAACGAGACTTATGTTCTTGTTGGCAGTTTAGAACAGCTCCACCGAAGCGGCAGAATGTCAGGCTTGAAATTCTTTCTCGGCAGCATGCTTAACGTTAAACCAATTATTTCGATCGAAGATGGTGCGCTGAGTGTGAAAGAAAAAGCAAGAAGTGAGAAAAAGGCAAAGGAAAAAATATTGGATTACTTAAGGTCATCCTACGAGCAGCATCATTTTAAAGAGGTATATATTTTATATGGTTTGCACGAGAGTCACGCAGCTAATTGGATGGATGAATTAAGAAAGGAATTTCCTCAACTAGAAATCAACTGTTGTCCATTAGGCGCGGTAATCGGAGTGCATGCAGGTGAAAATACCCTTGGCATCAGTTGGCATAATGAGTTGAAATAACTTACTTCCAAACTGAGCATACTAAAATTGTATTAAATCTTAGATGAGAGGGAGATGCGCTATTAGTAAGCAAGGGAGACAAAATCCGAACCAAACGAGAGAACAAATTGAAAAGCAAGACAAACGAAATGATATTGAACTCGGAAGCGAGTTTCAAATTGGTAATAGCAAGTCGCAAAGTCAGAAAAAAAGCGGACGCCAAGCTAACAAAAAATAATCCCGAACATTCGGGGTTATTTTTTGTTTGTTTTTCATGTTAAAATAGCAAGGATAAAGGTAGGTGCTTTCAAGCAATGAAGAATCCGATAATTGTGCTAACAGAAGAATTTGTCCGTAATGAATTGGCTGAAGATGCGACAGGCCATGATTGGTTCCATGTCGACCGCGTTCGACGGAATGCCTTACATATTTGCAGGGAAGAAAAGATAGGAGAGGTGTTCATTATTGAAATGGCTGCATTACTCCATGACATCCCTGATGAAAAGTTGAATGAAAGTATCGAAAAAGGTGAAGAAAAACTGGAAACCTTTTTGCAAACCATTCCGCTAACAGATAATGAAAAAAAACATATAAAACAAATTATCGCAACGATTTCCTATAAAGGCGGCATAAATAGTGAGCTCTCAACGATTGAAGCCAAAATCGTCCAGGATGCAGACCGATTAGATGCGATTGGAGCCATCGGGATTGCGAGGGCGTTTGCCTATGGCGGTAAAAAAGGACAACCAATTTATAACCCCGGCATTAAAGTTCGAAACGAAATGAGCTTAGAAGAGTATCGAAAAGGTAAATCAACAAGTATTCACCACTTTTATGAAAAGTTGCTTAAATTAAAAGATTTACTAAATACAGAGTCTGCCCGAGAAATGGCAGAAAGCCGTCAACAAATGATGGAAACATTTTTAGAACAATTTTACCAAGAATGGGATGGACAAGAATGAAAATGCTCACAGGAGAAAATGTTTCGAAAACGTATGGGGAAAAACAGCTCTTTAACAATATCTCTTTCACAATTAAAGAAAAAGAGCGTGTGGGATTAATCGGGATCAACGGGACCGGTAAATCATCATTATTAAAAATTATTGCAGGACTGGATACTCCTGACGAAGGAAAAATTATCACAAGTAAAGACTATTCCATTACATTTTTAGACCAACAGCCGGAGTTAGACGGTGACAAAACGGTCCTTGAACAAGTCTTCCATGGCGATGCTCCCATCCTAAAACTAATGCGTGCTTATGAAAAAACTTTATTAGAACTGAATCTTTCTCCAAATGACACAAAAGTCCAAGAAGACCTTTTTGAATTACAAAAGCAAATGGATGCTTTAAATGCCTGGGATGCCAGTACCAATGCAAAGTCGATTTTAATGAAATTAGGGATTGAGGAATTTACAAAAAGAATCAGTGAACTTTCGGGCGGACAGAAAAAGCGCGTCGCATTAGCTCAAGTATTAATTGCCGAGCCGGATTTACTTATTTTAGACGAACCTACGAACCATCTCGATTTTGATTCGGTAAAATGGTTAGAGGATTATTTAAGTAGATACAATGGCTCGATCTTGCTTGTCACCCATGATCGCTACTTTTTAGATCGGGTTGCGAATCGGATGTTTGAGCTCGATAGTGGTCAATTATACAGTTATAAAGGGAACTATGCCGCCTTTTTAGAAGCAAAAGCGATTCGTGAAGAAAATGAGGCAGCTACCTATGAAAAAAGTAAGAATCTGTTCCGCAGGGAGCTCGAATGGATTAGGCGTGGTGCAAAAGCCAGGTCTACAAAACAAAAGGCGAGGATTCAACGATTTAATGAGCTCGATGAAAAGGTTTCGAGTGGGAAGTCATCTTCTGAAAAGATGGATATCTCGTTAAATGGCAGTCGGCTTGGCAAGCAGGTATTTGAACTGAAGGATGCTTCCAAGCGATACGGATCAAAAACGATTTTATATCATTTTGATTTACTTGTGAAGCCGGGGGATCGGATAGGTATTATCGGGAAAAACGGAACCGGGAAATCAACCTTATTAAATATCCTCGCAAAACATATCCCCCTTGATGAGGGTGAGTTTATCATGGGGCAAACGGTAAAAATCGCTTATTATACACAGGAAAGTGAAGATATGGATGAAAATAAGCGGATGATTGAATACATTAAAGAGACGGCCGAGATTGTCGAAACATCGGACGGGAAAACGATCTCTGCTGCTCAAATGCTTGAACGCTTTCTATTTCCTCCATTTTCGCACGGTACCCCGATTCGAAAACTATCGGGCGGGGAAAAACGACGTTTATATTTGTTGAAAATATTGATGACTGCACCAAATGTGTTATTGTTGGACGAACCAACCAATGATCTCGATACCCAGACTCTGACGGTTCTTGAAGATTATTTGGAAGATTTCCCGGGAGTGGTAATCACAGTTTCTCATGACCGCTATTTCTTAGATAAGGTGGCTGAACAGCTTCTCGTCCTACAAGGGGAAGGTACAATAGATTCATTCTTTGGGAATTATACAGAGTATCTTGAGAAGGAATCAGCGCTTGAAACACAAAAAACAGTCGCTGTTTCGGCCAAGCCATCTAAACCGGTTGAGAAAGAAAAAAAGAAAAAAATGACCTATTTAGAGAAAAAAGAATGGGAATCAATCGATGAAGACATTGCGAAAACAGAGACCCGTATTGAAGAAATAGGTGTTGAAATGGCGAAAACAGGCAGTGATTTTACGAAAGCACAGGATTTGATGAAGCAGGAAACCGAATTAAACGAAAAGCTTGAGTACTTAATCGAACGCTGGTCATATCTGGCAGAGCTGGCTGAAAAGGAATAAGAGTGCGTCCATGGACGTACTCTATTTTTCTTCAAGCATATCCAGTGATTGAAACTTATCCAATATGATAAACTTGAAAAAGAAATCATAAGAATTAGGTGATCTTGTTGAAAATTAAGGCGATTGAACCAACGCCAAGTCCGAATACAATGAAAATTAATTTAGATGAAGAACTTCCTATGGGGAAAAGCCATAATTATAAAAAAGAAACAGCAACAGATGCGCCAGCCGTTATCCAATCCATCCTTCAAATCGAAGGCATCAAAGGCGTGTACCATGTCGCAGACTTTCTTGCTGTCGAGCGGAATGCAAGATATGATTGGAAGGAATTATTACCTCAAGTTCGCCAGGCATTTGGAGAAAAAGCGAATGAAACTGCAAACACAGCAAAAATAGATGAACATTTTGGGGAAATTAAGGTTGAAATCCAAATGTTTAAGGATATTCCACTCCAAGTAAAGCTAACCGATGGCGCAACTGAAAGACGGTTTGGATTGCCGGAACACTTTTTAAAAGCAAGAGAAAGGGCACAGCTTCCTGAAGAGAACTATATCTTCTTGCGAAAGTGGCAAAATCAGGGAGTCCGCTATGGAGATTTTGACCAAATTGGCAAGGAGGTAGTCGATGAACTCATTGCCGCGTATCCACTGGAACGATTAGAAGAATTAGTTACAAATGCTCAATCAGCAGAATCTACTTCAGGACCAAAAATTAATCTGTCTCGCAAAAAGGTAACATTGGAGGATTTACTGAATCCCGATTGGCAGATTCGCTATCAACGCCTCGAGCAAATGGATGATCCGGTACTAGAGGATTTACCTGTGCTTGAAAAAGCATTATCTGATGAAAAGTCTTCGATTCGAAGGCTTGCAACAGTGTATCTCGGGATGATCAAAGAGAAAGAGGTACTTCCGCTTTTATACCAGGCACTGAAAGATAAAACTGTGACCGTTCGAAGAACCGCGGGAGATTGTCTATCAGATTTAGGGTTTCCAGAAGCAGCCGACGAGATGATGGAAGCATTGCAGGATAAGAGCAAGTTAGTTCGCTGGCGTGCAGCTATGTTTTTATATGAAGCAGGCGATGAAAAGGCCCTTCCAGCGTTAAAAGCTGCCGAAAATGATTCGGAATTTGAAGTCAGTTTGCAAATAAAAATGGCGATTGAAAGAATTGAAGGCGGTGAAGCAGCTAAAGGTTCTGTTTGGAAGCAAATGACCGAAGCAAGGAAAGTGACTGAATAAAATTGCAAAGAGCTAATAGATTAGGTATTCTAAAATGGATGAACCGAAACGGAGTGATTTAAAATGTCAAATGCTTATGATGAATATATGAAACAAATGGTTTTACCGATGCGCGAAGAATTAACAAGAGCTGGCTTCGAAGAGCTACCTACTGCATTAGATGTAGAACAATTTTTGGAAAATGTCAGCGGAACCACGCTTGTTGTCGTAAATTCTGTGTGCGGATGTGCTGCTGGATTGGCTCGTCCTGCTGCAACGCAAGCGGTGCTAAATAGCGAAAAAAAGCCAAACCACCTAGTAACAGTTTTTGCTGGACAGGATAAAGAAGCCACTGCGAAAATGCGTGAGTATTTCGAAGGAATTGAACCATCATCTCCATCAATGGCATTATTAAAAGATAAAAAAGTCGTTCATTTCATTCCTAGACACGATATTGAAGGAATGCCGATGGAAACAGTTATGCATAATTTACTTGGGGCATTTGAAGCCCACTGCTAATTAGGATGTCAGCCGACATCCTTTTTCTATGATTAAATTGTGATATTTAAACTGTTTTTTTCCATTTACAAGAAAAAAGAAGTATAATATTTTGTATAATAACTTATTTTTGAAAAAATAGATGATACATAATCTTGCTAAGAATAAGGTGAAATGAAAAATGAACAATTGGCTTCGTAAAACGTTATTTGTATTAGTATCTGTTTTAACTTTTGGACTTGTTACCCCCACTCAATTAATCAATACGGTAAATGCAGAGAATCTCGCCGATCGTGATGCCTTCGAAGCGCCATCGACCGAAAGTCACTTTGGACAAATAAATACGTTTATTGAAGAATCAGAGTTTGATAAAGAAAAGTTTATTGAAGAATTAATAAAACAAGCCGAATTCCAGTCATATCAAAAATTTGGTCCAAAGATTAAACCAGTCATTGAAAATGAATTCCGAGAAATTATTTTACCAAATATCGAAACTGCACTTGAAGAAATTGCTGTCCAATTTCCTGAAGAAGATTTGAAAAATCTCACCATAACCGAACATCCTGGTACCGGCCTTTCTGAAAAAATCTTTAATATTAACAATCGCGCTATCGGTAAAGATATACTTCGATTCCATGTAAGACGAGATAATCCACCGCAAGCAGGCTACTGGTTCAATTTTCATTACCACACCTACCATGATAATTACCAGAGCCATCATGAGTTAGGGTCCATTTTTTGGGCTAAAAATACACCACCTAAATGGATGAGTTAATGTGAATTTGCTTATTGGCAGGAAAAAATTTTATTATAATAAATGAAACCTTTTTATGACAAACTCGTAAATAGACTATTACCTAAATTGGAGGAATGAAAAATGGCAGTAAGTTTATCAAAAGGTCAAAAAGTTGATTTAACAAAAACCAATCCTGGTTTAACAAATGTTGTGGTTGGATTAGGATGGGACACAAACAAATATGATGGTGGAAATGACTTTGATTTAGATTCATCTGTTTTCCTATTAGGAGAAAATGGAAAAGTTACGAATGAAAGTGACTTTATTTTCTATAATAATCCACAAGGAGCAAATGGAGCTGTGGTACATACCGGAGATAATCGCACAGGTGCTGGTGATGGTGATGATGAAGGCATTAAAGTAAGTCTTACTACTATTCCAGCCAATATTCAGCGGATTGCGTTTACAATTACAATTCATGATGCAGAAAGCAGAAATCAAAACTTTGGACAGGTTTCAAATGCCTATGCCCGCATTTACAATGAGGCAAACGGTGAAGAATTGATTCGCTATGATTTAGGTGAGGACTTCTCGATTGAAACAGCAATTGTTGTTGGTGAATTGTATCGCCACAATGGTGAATGGAAATTTAGTGCCATCGGTAGTGGTTATCAAGGCGGATTAGCTGCACTTGCAACTGACTTTGGACTATCTATAGGTTAATATTTCAAAATGAAGAGACCCAATCAATAATGGGTCTTTTTACAAAAGCTTTGTTAACAATATGTCTAGCTGCTGCGCCTAGGGGCTCTATGGTCTACAGCCAATCCGTCATGAAGGTTAAAGAACAACCTTCACGCCGGCTCGACTTATGCTTGTCGCCCCTGAACAAGGCGCTTCCGCTTATCTATTCTAGGAGGAATTACTTTAATGTCAGTTTTGAATCATATCTTGGACACCTATGCGCAATTTTTTGATTTGAATATGTGGGGTCAAATATTGGCCGATCCAGTCAGCTGGGGACTTATTGGGACACTTATTATTTTAGAAGGATTACTTTCTGCCGATAATGCGCTTGTTTTAGCCGTTATGGTTAAACATTTGGAACCTAAAAAGCGTAAGAGAGCCTTGTTCTATGGTTTATTAGGAGCATATATATTCCGATTTATTGCGATTGGAATCGGAGTATATTTAATCAAGTTTTGGGTCATTAAAGCCCTTGGTGCCGCGTATCTTGCTTGGTTAGCGATTAAGTATTTCATCGATAAGTATAAAGGTGATGCTGGTCACGATGAAGAGGAAGCAGAAGGAATTAACCAAGGCGGCTTGCTAATACGCTTATTTGGTACCTTTTGGGGAACGGTAGCTGCCGTTGAATTAATGGATATTGCTTTCTCGGTTGACAGCGTTCTGGCGGCATTTGGGGTCAGCAATCAGGTATGGATTTTATTTGTAGGTGGGATCCTTGGCGTTTTAATGATGCGTGGCGTTGCCGGAGTTTTTCTTACACTAATTGATAGGATTCCTGAACTTGAAACTACCGCTTATATCTTAATCCTAATCATTTCTATTAAGATGGCACTAACCTTACCTTTATTCAACATCCATATTGAATCATTACATTTCTTTATTATTCTAGCCGTAACATTTGGAGCAACCTTTATTGTTCACTTCATGAATAAGAAAAAGGAAACTAGCAAAGAAAACTAAAAATTGTTGACTAAAAAGGGGAGCTGACGAGAGTCCGTCTCCTCTATTTTTTACCTTTAAAGAGGAGTAAATGGTTATGGAATTTTTTACATACTTTTACGAAAATGAAATTAAACGATTCTTCTTTCAAAAACCGCAGACTTATACAAAATATTCTCACCGTGAACTACTGTCCTATGGTTTAGGCGCCACGCTTTATATGCCTGCTACACGCCCTAATATTCATCAAGAAATCCTCTCTAAGAAGCATGAAGGTTTAACCTCCCTTGTCATCGACTTAGAAGATGCTGTTGGTGATAACGAGGTAACTGATGCTGAGGCAATGCTTATCAGTGAATTATTAAAGTTATTTTTTGAATTAAATAAGGGCTTTTTGAGCTATACGGATCTACCACTTATGTTTATCCGAATCCGAAACCTAGAGCAGTTAAAACGGGTTACCGAACAATTAGGGGATGCAATAAGTCTGCTTACTGGGGTCGTGCTTCCAAAATTCAGCGCTGAAATTGGTGAAGAACTATTAATGGAAGTAAACCGATTACATACAAAGGAGCACCCATTTTATGCTATGCCGATTTTGGAGACAGCAAAGGTCATTCAAAAAGAAACGAGAATGGAAGAATTAATGAGTATAAAGAATCTGCTTGATCGCTACAAGGACATTATTCTTAATGTTCGGATTGGGGCTACTGATTTTTGTGGATTATATGGAATTCGTCGTAGTGCGGATACTACCGTTTATGATATCGCTGTCTTAAGAGATTGCATTTCAGATATTATCAATGTCTTTCAACGCTTTGATAGTTCCTACGTTGTATCTGGTCCAGTTTGGGAGTATTTTTCCGCGAAAAAGAGAATGTTAAAGCCGCAGCTTAGGCAAACACCCTTCCGCGAACGGTACGGGGATGAAGGGTTGAAATGGAGAGCAAAATTAATCAATGAACATATGGATGGTTTAATCCAGGAAATCTTAATGGATATTGCAAACGGAATAACAGGAAAAACGATTATTCATCCTTCACATATCAAAGTAGTGCAAGCCTTAAATGTCGTTTCCTACGAGGAATTCATTGATGCTAGCAATATCATAAATGCGGCAAATGGGGATATTGGCGTTTTGAAAAGTAATTTTGCTAATAAAATGAATGAGATAAAACCTCATTATTATTGGGCAAAGAAAACCATTTTAAAATCACAGCTGTACGGGGTGTTACATGAAGAATTCACAACCATTGACCTTATCAAAAAAGAAGTATATGTATAATATCCTAGACTCGATTGAAACAGAGATAGAAGTTTCTGAAAATCCGTATGATTTGCCACTAGAAGAGTTATTTACAATGGCAGCCAGAATAAATAAGAAACGGTCGTTTTTGTTTGTAAGTAAAGTGCTCGGTAAACACTTACCAATTGATCCTAATAAGGGACTGCAAACTGGAGCACTTCTTGGTGCGAGATTCCTTGAAACGGTAAAGGAGATAAAATGTTTAGAAACTGAGAGTCTATTAACCTCCTTTAAAAATGGAGAATCATATCAGAGTAAGTCCTTTATCCCTGACAATATTCGTCCTGTAGTGATAGGATTTGCTGAAACCGCCACCTCACTTGGGCATGCTTTCTTTGATTGCTTTAAATCGGCAGAATACTTTCATACCACTAGAGAAGAACTCGAACAGGAAAAACCAAAAATTACCTTTGAAGAAGAGCATTCCCATGCGACATCACATCGTTGTTTTATTCCGTTAGAAATGATACAAAATGAACGAGAAATCATCCTCGTTGATGATGAACTGACAACGGGTAAAACCGCTTTAAATATTATCCAATCGATCCATGCTAAATTCCCAAGACGTGTTTATACTGTTGTTTCCATTTTGGATTGGCGTTCAGAAGAAAATCGATATGGTTTTATCCGTCTTGAACAGGACCTGGGGATAAAAATCAATGTGGTAAGCCTTTTGGCTGGTACAGTACAGGTTAAACAGCATAATGAAATGAATAATTGGTCAGTAAAAGTGGAATCGAACATGCGCGTCGAGTCATCTGTCGAACGAATAGACCTTTCACCTTTTTTTACCATGACCCCCTATTCAGCATATAACCCGATGAATAAGGCAGCATTTATTAAAGAGACAGGTCGATTCGGCCTAAGCAGTACGGAAAATAGGAGTCTTCAACAGAAAGCCTCTGCAGCTGCGGCCGTTTTATACAAAAAAAGGCTTGGAAAAAGGACGCTTTGTCTAGGCACTGGAGAGTTTATGTATCTTCCGATGAAATTAGCTGCCGAGATGGGTGAAGGTGTTTATTATCAATCAACAACCCGAAGCCCGATTTTTATTGAAGACAAAGTAGGATACGGAGCGAGGTATGGTGCGTCTTTTCCTAATCCTGAAGACCAAGATATTACTAACTTTTTTTACAATATTCCACCAGGATTCTACGATGAAATATTTATCTTTTTTGAAAGAACAGTAAAGTTAGAGAATCTTCAACCATTACTGAAAGAACTAAGTAAATTACAAATAAAGATGATAAGACTCGTCTTTTTTTCTGAATATCGAGGTGAACAAGTTGAAAACCACAATCAATAAACCGGCAAAAATCGGAAGCTATAATGCGGAGGATGTTCAATTTCTATTAAAGGATTTAAGTGATATAAAGCTAGAGGATTCGACTGAAAATCGGGAATTGATGGTTCAATCAGGTGTTCACTACAGCGAATCACTGCCAATAGAGTACCAGCCGCCAAAGGCGTATGTGGATTTATTTTGGGAAACCTTACAGGAATACAAACAAAAAGTTGCCCTATGTATTGGTGTTGTGGCTGAACAAATCTATCAATCTAAGGGTGATCGGGCCGTTCTTGTTTCTCTGGCTCGTGCAGGAACGCCTGTGGGGATATTAATAAAAAGGTATATTCACATGCATTACCATGTATTATTGCCGCATTACAGTGTTTCAATTATCCGCGACAGAGGGATTGACGAAAATGCCCTTCAATATATACTTAGCCAACATCCAGAGGCCGATATTCAATTTGTTGATGGGTGGACAGGTAAAGGGGCAATTTCGCTTGAATTGACCAAAGCCTGTCATGATTATCAACAAAAATATGGGATAAACCTAGACGACACATTAGCAGTCATCGCAGATCCAGGTTATTGTACCACTTTGTTCGGAACTCGCGAGGATTTTTTAATTCCTAGTGCATGTCTGAACTCAACTGTATCTGGGTTGGTGAGCAGGACGGTTTTAAATGATCAATATATCGGGAAGGATGAATTCCATGGAGCTAAGTATTACGAGGAATTGATTCCTGTTGATGTTTCCAATAAATATATTGATTTGATTAGCAATGAATTTGTAAACATTGCAAGCGAAGCGGCGGAGATGGCTACACATAAGGAAAATGAGAAAATAGAAACTGGATTCTTGGGGATGGAGGACGTCAAGCGAATTCAATCTGAGTTTGAAATTGAAAGTACCCATTATATCAAACCAGGAGTCGGAGAAACAACAAGAGTTTTGCTTCGCAGGGTTCCATGGAAGATACTGATGCGCGATCCGTCAAGTCCATTTGTCAAACATATTCTAATGCTTGCCGAAGAAAAGGGTGTAGAGGTTGTACCATATCCAAATTTAAAGTATTTATGCTGCGGCTTAATCAAGTCGGTTAAGGGGATTAAAAAATGATCTTTGCATCTGACCTTGATCGTACATTGATTTATTCGAAACGGGCTATAGAGGAACTAGGAGAACTAGATAAAACAGTCATAAAACCCGTTGAAAAAAAAGATAATAATTGGGTTGCCTATATGACAGAACGATCCTTTTTTGCTTTAAAAGAGCTATCACTAACTAGTCTTTTTGTTCCGGTTACAACGAGGACAACAGAGCAATTTAACCGTTTCTACATTTTTAAGGAGGACATACAGCTAAAATATGCAATTACTTCAAATGGGGCCAATATTATTAATAAAGGTGAAATAATGAAAGATTGGTCGACCTATATTTTTCAGCGTATGAACGCGGAATCGGTTCCCCAAAATGAGTTACTTGCGCTTTTAAAAAGAGAAGGCTTTCAATTTGATGGGCAAATAAAGCAGGCGGAGAATTTATTTTTCTATTTCATCTTAAACAGTCTTCCACCTGCTTCAGATCGAAAAGCGATTAATGATTTGGCCGTATCAAATGGTTGGAGGATCTCCATACAGGGGAGAAAGCTCTACTTTATCCCTCTTGCGATCAGCAAAGGTGATGCACTTGAATTTATCTCTAAGCGAGAAGGTTTGGAAGTCATTGCGGGTGCGGGGGACTCCGTACTAGATTGGGACTTTCTGAAAAACTGCCAATATCGATTTGTCCCAGCCCACGGTGAGCTTGCAAGGGTGTTAGGCACTAGTAATTTTACACTTACAAAAAATTATGGTATTAGTGCAGGGGAGGAGATTACCCAACAATTTTTACAGCTGCAACAACTTATAGTTTAATCTATTTCACTTTTCGGTTAAAAACAAATAAGTATACGCAAGAAAATAAACTATAGGATCCAAAAAAGAATAGAATTGACATGGCTAGTGAATGCAATGTTGAAGAAAGCAGCATCGTAAAGATTAAGCTAAACACAAATAAATCTAGGTAAATAAAAACATCGGAAACCATCACTTCCATCACGGTATTTAATTCTTCCTGAATGTGTTCCATCCTAGGCCGCTTATATAAAAATCTCATTCGAGTCACCTACTTTAACGTCAGTACTCAAATAGTATGTAAGGACAAGGAAAAAGGTGAAAAATGAGGAAATGGTGAAAAAGACGAAACATTTTTTTATGACATTCGTATAAACAAATGAACCAATTAAATAACTATGATATGATGTTATGGAAACCTTACATAATTTTCTAGCGCTAGAAAAATAGCTTTCTTTTTTGAGGAAGGGATTATGAATGCATCCATCATTAAATCAGCTAATCGCCCATCCAGTATCCCTTTCATATGAAAATTGGCACGCCTTGCTGAAAAAACCGCTGCCTGAACGGCCAGATTATTCATTAGAAAATGGGAAAATTCACATTGGGCAAGTACTTGGAAAGTTCCTTGGGATACCAATCGATACGGATACCTATTATAACCAGCTTTTTGATTATGTTAATAATGAGGAATGGAGACTTCATTTGCTAAGTGAGGAATCACTAGACAAAACAATTAACAACACTCACTTTCAATCCATTCAAAAAGTCATAAATATTAATCGTGAACAAAAGCTGTCCATCAACCGATTTACGGCTTTTCTAGATGGGGAACAGTTATTGTTGAAATCAAAGGTACCGGTAATCCATAGGAAGATAAGAGAAGCGATGATCGCAACACTGGAGTTGTACGCAAAACTTGAAAGGGACGGGCTAAAGAACCACGAGCTTAGGCGGGTGCTTGTTGACATTGTTAAATGGTCTATCAATCATTTACAGCCCGTTTTGGAAATGGCTGATCCACAAATCGAAATGCCTAAATTTTTGTGGTACGGCGACTTTAAGAAAAGCCACCAATATTTTTTATATTATTTAAGCAGGCTTGCCTGTGATATTGTTATTTTCCATCCAGAAGGTAAGGATATTTTAGAAGGTATGATGGAGGACCCAATCTTCTCGCATCAATTTCAAAATAAGCTGCCTGCGGAACCGTTCCCTAAGGAAAAGCGCAGTCGTAAGGCAACGGTTGCATATAGGGCCTCAAAAGAAATTGAAACGATTTTAAACCAAGAGGGTTCAGGTCTTTACAAACCATGGCAATTAAGGGATTATACTCCGTCCTCGATTACATTAAAAACGACCTATGATGAACTATTTATTCTTGGGAAAGAAATGGCGATGGTAAGACCAGATTTTGAGGTGGGGAACGGACAAGTCAAAATACCTTCTATCTTTGCTAAAGTACAGGGTGTTAGTAAAAATCGCAAAGAGTACTGGGACCGTCTGCAATCCCTAAGTGAATTAGAGCATAGTTTACTGATTCGCCGTTTGCCAATCACGATGACAAGCACAAGTGATTTTCGCTTTCATTATCGAAATGCCCTTGATAAGGATGGCTTAATTAATCCGGCTACTATGATGCAAGCACATTACTGGCCATATTCCTTTTTATCTTCAGGCTTACAAAAAGGAATCGCTAATGCCGTTAGGAAAATCTGTGAAAAACCAGGTTTAAAGCCCTTACCGAAGGAAAGTATAGAAGACGTAAAGATGTATTTATTTACACAGGCCTTGTTTATGCCAAAACCCATCATTCAGTTAATCGAGAGATTTGACTACTCGCAACATATACCTAAATTAATCATTTACAATAATGAATTAGCAGGTATACTCTCAAGGTCAGATGCAGCACTTATCTTGCTATTAAATCAATTTGGTATTGATATCATCCTATATAATCCTCCTGGGCATAATGATATTGAAAATTTCTTGGACGATCGTTTATTTGACAAGCATTGGCTTGAAGACGTTGTTTTTGATTTAGAATTTAAAGAACCGTCCATTTTTAAAAAGGGGCTTTTTCAAGGAATCTTAAAAAATTTAAGGGGAGATTAATAAGTGACTCTTACGCCGAATCCATCAAGCGGTTTAACGCCAGCAGGTACGGATGACATCCTAACAGAAACAAAAGTCTCTGACATTAAACTTGCACTTCGGAAAGAACCAGAAATTCAAAATTTAGCCCGTACGATTGATGAGCGTGACCAAATCCAAGTTTTAGAGTTTGGGAAGGAACCAGCCGTCCAAATTTCCCGTTTTTCGGATCAGATATTAAACAATATGAAGACTTCAAAAGTGGAGGATTCTGGTGAACTGCTTAAACAACTGGGCCGGATTATGGATAAGTTTGATGCTAAGGACTTTCAAAAAACTTCAGGTGGATTTTTTGGTAAGCTCTTTAAAAAGGGTGAAAAGGTGGTCGAAAAGCTGTTCGGCAAATACCAAACCATGGGCTCCGAGATTGACAAGGTATACATAGAAATATCGAAATATCAGCATGAAATGGTTGATTCAACAAATATGCTCGAGCAAATGTATGAGCAAAATTATCAATTCTATTTAACGCTTGAAAAGTATATTGTTGCGGGTGAGATAAAAGTTGAGGAACTAAAAAATAATCAACTTCCCCAGCTTGAATCCCGAGCTGGAGCAGGTGATCAACTTGCCTCCATGCAATTGGACTCGCTGAAAAATGTCATTGAGTTATTAGAACAACGCATCTATGATCTAGAAATGGCCAAAATGGTCTCACTGCAGACTGCTCCGCAGATTCGTCTTTTGCAAAGAGGAAATACGAAACTGATTGGAAAAATTAATTCGGCATTTGTGACGACCATCCCGATTTTTAAAAATGGTCTGATTCAAGCGATGGCGGCGAAAAGACAAAAGCTGGTTGCTGATTCAATGAGTGAACTTGACCGCAGGACAAATGAAATGCTTCTGAAAAATGCGCAAAACATTTCCCAGCAAAGCACGGATATTGCTAGGCTTGCCGGAGGTCCAAGTATAAAAATCGAGACGATTGAAGAATCTTGGAATATTATCATCAAAGGCATGCAGGAAACAAGGGCTATCGAAGATGAAAATAAACGGATGCGGATTGAAGGCACCAAACGTTTAGAACAACTGCAAAATAACTTTAAACAGTTGAAACAATCTTAGTTAATAAATAGATTTTGATTTACTAAATTTCTTATTGGGGTGATTGAATTGGCTATTAATTTACAAAAAGGGCAACGTGTTGATTTAACGAAGAGTAATCCAGGATTATCTAAAATCATGGTAGGTTTGGGCTGGGATCCAGTACAAAGCGGCGGTGGCGGCGGCTTATTCGGCGGTTTATTCAGCGGCGGTGGTGCAGCTAATATAGATTGTGATGCTTCCGTTATTATGCTTGGTGCAAACGACAAGCTCCAAAACAATAAGGACGTTGTTTATTTTGGAAACTTAAAGAGCAATGACGGCAGTGTACAACACTCAGGAGATAATTTAACAGGCGACGGAGACGGTGATGACGAGCAGGTAATGATCGATTTAAGCAGAGTACCGTCCAATATTCAGAAACTTGTTTTCGTTGTTAATATCTATGACTGTGTGAAGAGAAAGCAGCACTTTGGGATGATGAAAAATGCTTTTATCCGAGTCGTGAATCCTGGGAATAATCAAGAGCTCATCCATTATAATTTATCAGATAATTACAGCGGGCTAACATGCCTTGTGACAGGAGAAATTTATCGTCATGGCAATGATTGGAAGTTTGCGGCAATCGGCAGCGGTACAAATGCAGCCAGCCTTAGTGAAGTTGTTCGTTCCTTTAGTTAGGTAATTAAATAAAGTTCAAATAGAGGTGATACGTTTGGGTATAAACTTAGCAAAGGGACAAAGAATTGATTTAACAAAAACGAACCCTGGGCTAACCAAGGTAATTGTTGGCCTCGGCTGGGATACGAATCGTTATCATGGTGGAAATGACTTTGACTTGGATGCATCCGCGTTTTTAACAGATGCGAATGGCAGAGTTATCCAGGATTCCGACTTTATTTTTTACAATAATTTGATTCACTCTTCAGGCTCTGTTGAACATACGGGTGATAACCGAACCGGAGAAGGCGACGGCGACGACGAGCAAATCAAGATTGACTTTAGTAAAGTTCCCACGCATGTGCATCGAATTGCGATTACTGTGACCATTCATGATGCGGACGCAAGATTCCAGAATTTCGGCCAAGTTTCTAATGCCTTTGTTCGCTTGGTTGACGAAGATACTAATAATGAGGTCTTAAGATTTGACCTTGGCGAGGATTTTTCGGTCGAAACAGCGGTTGTTATTTGTGAACTTTACCGCCATAACGGTGATTGGAAATTTAACGCGATCGGCAGTGGTTTTGCAGGTGGATTAGCTTCCCTTTGCCGAAATTATGGATTAGAAGTTTAAATTTATTAAAATTGTGAAGCTGCCGTATTCGGCAGCTTTTTTTCCTTTATTCCCCACTTTTGGCTTGTAAATTCAAATTAACAAACTAAGTCCTATGTTATAATTCAATTAATATATTGAATTATTAGGGGATGATAATTTGCGTAAATCGGTAATTACTCTACTAATCGCTGGTTTATTCCTATCATCCATAACTACATCACAAGCTTCTTATGATGGTATTTTGCTTGGAGATTATCCTAGAAATTCGCTAATCTACCAATCTCTTAAAGATGATCGGTCAGTAGCACTTTTAGATCAAATAATTGTATTACCAAAGGAGCACTTTGATCAACAAGAAGCGGCTGCTATGATTTCCAGAATCAATTCTTTACCTTTCTCTCTTTTAAAAAAAATAAACAATCAGGGAATTAACCTGAAACTTTTTAATGGAAAGCTAACGGATAATCCCACTGCAAGGCAATTAGCTGGGCAGGTTCCGCGGGGTTATACATCTAACGTAACCTGGGATGATGTCCCAGGGATTGGAGGATCGAAGGTGGTCCTTGTTAAGATTGGTTCCAGTGAATCAGGAAAGGGTCATAGTTCTGTAAATCTAGAATTACATGAGTTGGCCCATTCGATCGATCGCTATGTGTATGGGGAGATTAGTGGTTCCAAGGACTTTATGAGCGTATGGGAAAAGGAACATGAACAATTATTTCCGGGAAACAGCTATTTTTTATATCCGGAAGAATATTTTGCAGAGACCTTCGCAATGTACTATTTAAATAATGAAACAAAAGAACTATTACGGAAGAAAGCACCAAAAACATTTGAATTTTTGAAACAGCTATCGCTTCACTAATTTGCCCTTGATTGTTAAAATAGATAAATATGTGCAGATAAGGGAGTGTCCACGGTGAAGCAATATTTAGAATTATGTAAGCATGTACTTGAAAATGGAAACATAAAGGGCGACCGAACTGGTACGGGTACAATTAGCACCTTCGGTTATCAAATGAGATTTAAGTTGGCAGAAGGATTTCCACTCGTGACGACCAAAAAATTACATTTAAAATCGATTATCTATGAACTGCTTTGGTTTTTAAATGGGGATACGAATGTTCGGTATCTACAGGAAAACGGGGTCCGCATTTGGAATGAATGGGCAGACGAAAATGGGGAATTAGGTCCTGTCTATGGTCACCAATGGCGATCTTGGACAGGTGCGGATGGAAAAACCGTTGACCAAATTACGGAGCTTATCAACCAGATTAAAACGAATCCCAACTCAAGAAGACTACTTGTCAATGCCTGGAATGTTGCTGAAGTAGATAATATGGCGTTACCGCCGTGCCACTGTATGTTCCAATTTTATGTGGCAGATGGGAAGCTGTCCTGCCAGCTTTACCAACGCTCAGCCGATGTATTTCTTGGCGTCCCGTTTAATATCGCATCCTATGCACTGCTAACAATGATGATTGCCCAAGTGTGCAACTTGGAGCCAGGTGAATTTATCCATACCTTTGGTGATGTTCATATCTATCAAAACCATATGGAACAAGTTAAGTTGCAAATGGCGAGAGAGCTGAGAGCATTGCCGACTCTTAAAATTAATCCACAAGTCAAGGATATCTACTCTTTTGAGTATGAAGACTTTACACTAGAGGGATATGATCCACACCCTCACATTAAGGGAGTAGTGAGTGTATGATTTCCTTTATTGTCGCGATGGACGAAAATGGAGTAATAGGGAAAAATAACCAATTACCATGGCATTTGCCGGAGGATTTAAAATTCTTTAAGAGGGTGACGATGGGCCACCCAATTGCGATGGGAAGAAAAACGCATGAATCCATTGGTCGTGTCCTTCCTGGCAGAGAAAATATTGTGATCACCCGCCAGGTTAATTATCAGAGTGAAGATTGTACGGTTTTTTATTCCATTGAGGATTTTGTAAAGAACAGCAAAAAGCAAAGCGAAGAAATCTTCGTCATTGGTGGAGCGGAAATATTTAACGAGACATTTGAGTTTGCGGATCGTCTATATATCACGCTTATTCATGAAAAATTTGCAGGGGATACGTTTTTTCCTGAATTTGATCGTAGCAAATGGGAACTAGTGTCTAGTGAAAAGGGCTTAATGGATGAGAAGAATCCGTACGATTATGAATTCAAAATATATGAAAGAAAATCGTAGCGCGGATTGATCAGGTTTGGACTCATAAAAATAAGCATCAGCGCATCGCTGGTGCTTTCTTTTGTTTGATATTAGAAATAGGATCCATTTAATTCGTAATCTGCTAATTTAGCAAGCATACCCCTAAATTCATGTGGATGGCAAAATTCTCTTTCGTTGAAATGTGTTTTAACCCAGCTTATTAATTCCAGTGGGCTATTAAAATATTCCCCACTACGATCGCTTTTACGAATGGTGTATCTTCCATTATCATCATCAAGTGTTACCTCAACAGGAAGAGCCCCATCATAACTGCAAAGTGAAAATTCCATCCTCATCACATCCTATCCTTATTATTTATCATTTTAAAAATTATATGTTAGTAATGAACCAATTATATTCAAATAAAAGAAAGTTATCAAAATATTTTAATAATTCCTTAAACGCATTTAATCATTGACTTCGTTAGTTGTAATTGTTAAATTGTCATTAGTAATTAATAATGTGATACGAAAATGCTATATATCACTATTGTTTTACTTTTTCTAGATATTGTGAATTTACTATGAATTATTGCATATAACTAACTCAAAACGATTTTTCGGTACTATAATCATAGTAGATATAATACAACAATTAAAGGGGATGTAAATCCATGTTTTCTAATATCGGTATACCAGGATTGATTTTGATTTTAACACTTGCATTGATTATTTTTGGGCCTAAGAAACTTCCGGAAATTGGCCGCGCCTTCGGACAAACATTAAAAGAATTTAAAAAGTCAACCCGTGAACTAACAGACGATGTTATGAATGATATTGATGAAGAAAAGAAAAATTTGATTAAATAAGGTGTGAGATTTTAAGTCTTACACCTTTTTCTTCTCTAGGTTTAACCTATAAAAACGCATGAAAACTTGTTCATCTTATTAAAACAATGGCACTATTTCGTTTAGAGTCAACTCTATGAGCGATATATACGTGCACATCTTTAACCTTTTGAAATTGGCAGGGGAAGTACATGGAAGATAAAGAATTAAATTTAGTTGATCATTTAGAAGAACTACGTAAAAGAATTATTGTATCTGCACTTGCATTTGTAGTCTTTTTTATCGCCGGTTTTATTTATGTAGACGATATCTATAAATGGTTTGTTGGAAATACAAAACTGATGGTTCTCGGACCAAGTGATATAATGTGGATTTATTTCATGCTGGCAACTGTTGTAGCTGTGGCGGGTACTATTCCAGTTCTCGCTTTGCAAATTTGGCTATTTGTTAGACCAGCATTAAGACCGATAGAAAGAAGAATAACGATTTCTTATGTTCCGGCTTTATTTTTCTTGTTTATCATTGGTCTTGCCTTCGGCTATTTTATTATCTTTCCGATGGTTCTAGACTTTTTGGTGAGTATGGGAAAAGATATGTTTGTCACAAACTTCACTGCCGAAAGATATTTTAGCTTTATCATGAATATGACCTTGCCATTCGGGGTACTGTTTGAGCTTCCAGTCGTCGTTATGTTTTTGACTTCACTTGGCATCATTAATCCGTTTGTTTTAGCAAAAATTCGTAAATATGCGTATTTCGTTCTGATTATTATTGCAATCGTTATTACACCTCCAGACTTTATGTCTGATTTTGTGGTAACCTTGCCACTCTTGCTCCTTTATGAAATCAGTATTAATTTATCGAAGTTTGTCTACCGCAAACGCTTGAAAAATCTGCAGGAAGAAGACAAAGAAGATGAGGTAGTCGAAGCATAAATGGAATGCAAAAAGGCCTTAAGGGTTAAATCCTTTAAGGTCTTTTTTTTGTTGAGTTACCAATATTTCCAACTTAATATCTAAAAATATTGTAAAAATGCAGTTAAGGATAGTTTGTGTACTTTTTTTAATATTCAGGACGAAAGACCTGCCATTATAATACAATTTTCCTGTAATTAAGTTTTTTACTTTTTTTGATGATAAGTGGAGGGGAAGCGGATGAAGAGCCAAAAAACAATATATGAAGCCGCGATCGACCATGGATTTACCCGGCGTGATTTAAGGAAGAAGTACATGGAGTTTGCGATCTATTAGGCTTTGACCCTCTTTATCTTGCCACCGAAGGAAAAGCAATTATCATTGTTGCCGATAAGGAAAAAGAGAAGGTGCTAGATATATTGCGGGAATCTCCTGAAGGCAAGGACGCTATTGTGATTGGTTCGATTATCGGAAAAGAAAAAGGCCGGTTATTATTGGAAACTCCACTGGGTTCAAAGCGATTGCTTTCTAGGTTATCAGGAACTATGTTTCCTAGAATATGTTGAAAAAAGTGACTTATTTTTTCTTGAACTACAACACATACTGTGGACTTTTAATTCATAAATATTTTTTAATCCATGCATAATTAGACACAATTCGTCGTCCAAAGAGTGTATAATATACTCAAACGGGTGAAAAAGAGGATTGATATTTTGTTATTCAAAAGCCTAGAGTTCAAAAATGTTGTTGGACAGAAGGTTAAAGTCATGGACATTCCTGTATTGGAGGAAGATAGCACTTATAAATTTATGATCCAAGTCCGTTTACAGACGTTTGTTACGTCGCTTTACAACGAAAAAAACTTGAAAAAATGCTACTCCTTTAAAGATTATTTGAAAAAGGTCATGAAGTGGCCGGATTATGAACAATTGTTTAAAGTTGGAGAATTAAAGAATAACGCTTAATGCCATTCGAGCACCGCAGGGTATACCCCAGCGGTGCTCTTTTATTTTGACTATATCATTGTTGATTTTGTCACTATGTTGATTGGAGCGTAAGGCGCGAAGACTTCTGCGGGAGGACGGGGCAGAGGAGACCCCGCAGGCTCAAGCGCCGAGGAGGCGGTTAGTACCCGCGAACCGCACGCACCTGGAGCGGAAATCAACAACCAAGTTTAACAGAACCTATTTTAAAAAACATGAAAAGTGATGGATGTATTCCTTTCAATAGTAGTTAACTGTATAATACATAGCAGTACTGTTAGGGAAGTGATTGTTATGAGCAAAATTAAAATTGTAACCGATTCAACAATGGACATGCCGCTAGAAATGGCCGAAAAACTGGGTATTGTGGTGGTGCCATTGTCCGTAACGATAAATGGTGAATCTTACTTAGACAGAGTGGAAATTGATGCAGCTGAATACATAGAAGTAATGAAAAAATCTGAGGAATTACCGAAAAGTTCCCAACCTTCTGCGGGTACTTTTCTTGAAGTTTACGATCGGCTTGGAGAAGAAGGCTATGAGGTATTATCGATCCATATGACAGGCAAAATGAGCGGTACCGTACGTTCAGCTGAAAGCGCAGCCCAAATGACGAAAACGAAAGTCACGGTTATTGACTCGATGTTTATCTCGATTGCCCTCCAGTTTCAAGTGAAAGAAGCTGCCGAAATGGCGAAACAAGGGAAAAGCATGGAGGAAATCCTTAAACGTCTTGACGAGGTGCGCGAACATACAAAGCTGTATATTATGATTGATACACTTGAGAACATGGTAAAGGGCGGACGGATCGGTAAAGGGAAGGCCTTTATTGGATCGTTATTAAATATCAAGCCAATTGCCTCACTTGAAGGAGCGGAATACAACCCAGTAGCCAAGGTGCGCAGTCATTCACAAGTTGTTAAATATATGGCCAAGCAAATTGCGGAGGATGTCCAAGGAAAAACAATATGTGGTGCTGGCATTGTTCATGCGGAAGCATACGAATTATCCTCTAAACTAAAAAAGGCAATTACTGAATTAACCGGGTATAAAGATATTTCGATTGATTACACGGGTCCTACGATAAGCACTCACACTGGACCTGGGACAATTGCCCTCATGTATTATTTTGAATAAATTTATCAGACGAAGGGTGTCAGGCACCATGTGAAGTTTTCACATGGTGCCTGACACCCTTTATTTTCTTTTGGTTAATATTAGAGTTTTTGGTAAAGATAAAAAAAATTGAAGAGTTAAGGTGCTGCCAATGTTTAAGCGTAAGTCAGAGAATAAAAAGTCAGAAGATAAAAAACCTCATAGTTTGAATGTGGAAGACCTTAAATTAGAACTACAAAATGAGATAGGTGCCTGTTCAGACCTTAATTTTCGGACTTTAAAAAAGAACGGGAAAAAGATTGTTTTTTGCTTTTTAAGCAGCCTTATAGATAAAACTAGCTTTGATGAATTTGTCTTGTTACCAATTCAACAAAATACTCAAAGTGAATGGACCACCGAGAGTATTGCACAAATTTTGCCGATTGCCGAAATTTCTGCTGCCAATCAATTAAAAGAAATCGTTTCATCGTTAATAGAAGGAAAAGCATACATTTATGCGGATGGTGAGCCGTACGGGATCCTAGCAAATGTCGGGACAACTGTTGAAAGGTCCCTTGAAAAGGCAGAAACAGAGTCCCTTGTTTATGGTCCGAAGATTTCTTTTACAGAATCATTAATTGGAAATTTAAATATTATAAGGAGTAATTTGAAAGATCCACAATTGTGCATGGAAGATATTACGATTGGGAAAAGGGTGAAAACACCAGGAAAGCTGGTCTATATTAAAGATATTGCCGATGAAGCTAATGTAAATACCTTTAGACAACGGATAACTGATTTAGAATACGATTATATACCGGATACAACGGTGCTTGGCCAGTTGATAGAGGATAATAGTTGGACGATTTTCCCACAAATCATGTCAACGGAATTACCAGATCGGGTCACTCTTTCCTTAATGAGGGGACGGGTTGCAGTGCTAATGGACCGTTCCCCGTCTGCTATTTATGGACCGACACCTTTCCTTAGTTTCTTTGAATCAACCGAAGATGTTTACATGCGTTGGAATATGGGTTTTTTCTTAAGAATGCTGCGAATTGTTTCAATTTTTTTATCGATTCTGTTGACGCCAGCCTATGTGGCTGTATTGTCCTATCATTATGAGATTATTCCATCAGCATTGCTTATTTCTCTTGGTCAATCTAGGGCGAATGTACCGTTCCCACCAGTACTTGAAGCCCTTCTCTTAGAATTTGTCATCGAGCTATTAAGAGAAGCTGGAGCAAGACTTCCTACAAAAGTTGGTCAAACAATGGGTATTGTCGGTGGTATTGTTATCGGTCAGGCAGCGGTCCAAGCGGGCTTTACAAGTAATATCTTAATTATCATTATCGCACTAAGTGCCCTCGGTTCCTTTACTTCTCCCAGTTATATCATGGGTACTGCTGTTCGTATGATTCGTTTTCCAATTATCATTTTAGCAGGTATATGGGGGGGGGTTGGAATTATGTTATCTTTTTGTTTTGTGCTCATTCACCTGTTGAAATTAACCACAATAGGCAGACCCTACCTTATGCCTGTCTATCCATTTAGGTGGAAGGACTTAGGATACAGTATTATCAAATTTCCGTCTCAATTTCTATCTTACAGGCCATTAACGAACCGTCCGGTAGACAACAAACTTTTTCCAAAACAAAAAGGTCGTGAAAAAAAGGATGTAGATGAATAGGAGCGGTCAGGATGAAAGTGAATTTGCAACCAAAGGAAGGATTATTGGTAAATGCATTCCTAGTCATGTTTTTTATAAACGCTACGCAAACTGGCGTCGGAATTGTCGGATTACCGAGGGTTGTATTCTTGGCGGCAAAACATGATGCTTGGATATCTGTCTTTCTTGGGGGAGTCTTAACAGCCTTTGTCTTAGCGATGATGGTTTTTATGCTTCAAAAATATGATAGTGCTGATTTATATGGAATCCAGGTAGATGTTTTTGGAAAATGGCTTGGGAATGCCATGAACATTTTTTATATGCTCTATATGACCTTAAGTTTTTTTGTTATAGTGATGAACTATGTTGAAATTGTCCAAGTGTGGATTTTTCCAGATTTACCAACATGGCAACTCGCTCTTGCACTAATCCTTTTAACAACCTATGCCGTTAATGGCGGCATTCGTATCATTGTCGGAGTTGCTTTTCTTTCTGTAATAGGGACTATCTGGTTGATGTTTGTCTTAATCGTTCCGATGCAATATGCAGACCCTAAGAATCTGCTTCCTCTTTTAAATACAGATTTGAAGCATATTGTGAATGGTGTGTATAAAACATCCCTTTCGCTAATGGGCTTTGAACTACTTATGTTTTTATATCCATATGTGAAAGAGAAAAAAAAGGTCTTTCTGTACTCGCAAATAGGGAATTTTTTAACAACCATTCTTTTCACGTCGATTACAATGATATCCATTACATTCTTTGCTGAAAATGGATTAGCTCGGACTATTTGGCCTGTTTTATCAATGTTTAAAATCGTTAGGTTACCAAACTTAGAACGGTTTGAATTTATTGCTGTTTCTTTTTGGATGTTAGTCATCTTGCCAAACATGTGCTGTTATTTATGGGCTGCATCTAAGGGATTTAAACGGATCATAAATTGGAAACAAAATCATGGGATATGGATCCTTGGCATCCTTGTTTGGGTGGGTTCATTCTTTATCAAAGCAAGGTATCAAATGAATGAAATGACTGATTTTGTTGGTAAACTGGGCTTTTTCACTGCCTTCTGTTATCCGGTACTCCTTTCAGTGCTCGTTTTGGTTAAAAAATGGTTCCTAAGGAGGAAGAAATCAAGTGCGGAAGCTTCATAATGGCAGACATAGACTATTGTTGGTTTGTTCGATAACGATGGTTATCAGTGCTGGTTGTGTTGAGCAAAAGCCTCTTGAAAAATTAGGGCTAATTACAACATCAGGGTACGATATGGAAGGGACAAATCAAATTAGAGGAACAGCAGTCGTTCAAAAATTTGATCCGATGACCCAATCCGCTACAAAAGTAATCACTTCTGTGGCAAAAACAAGCAAAGGATTAAGACAACAACAAAATCTTCAATCAAACCAAAAACTCGTTTCAGGACAGCTCCGTTCGGTTGTCTACAGTAGAGAGCTTGCCAAAAAAGGAATTATCCAGCTTGTCGACACGTTGAATCGTGATGCCGCCATTGGGAATATGGTCTATTTAACGATTGCTGATAAATCCGCTTCAGAAATTATGGAAATAGAAACTAATAATAAAGGGCGTTTAAACCTTGGTACATATATGTACAATTTAATTAAACAAAATGTGGAGGGTGAACAAATTATCTCCCCGACCCTGCATGAGTTTAACCATAATTATTATGACATTGGGAAGGACCCTGTTCTCCCAATCCTTAAAGTAAAGGATAAAGATGTTATTATTTCTGGGGTGGGTCTTTTTAAAGGTGACCGTTTAGTTGATGAATTAAGGCAAGGGGATCTTTTTTATTTGAAAGTATTAATTGATAAATATAAAGCTGGTACAAAAGAAATGGGTTATAAGACAGATCAATTAAAAAAAATCATTATAAAAAACGAAAATTACACTAAAAAACCAATATTCAGTAAAATATATGTCAGCATTGATAACATTCGAAGTAAGACTAAAATTGAAATAGTCGATAAAAAAAACCTCCGTTTTAGAGTGGATGTAGACTTAGATTCAAGGGTATTAGAAATGACCGAAGCCTTAGATTTAGGTAAACCGACTTCGGTAAAGTTTCTTGAAAAAAAGTTAGATGAGTCGATGAAAAAAAAAATAGAAAGTTTACTTCTTCATTTTAAGGAATTAGAAATAGACCCAGTCGGTCTTGGAAATGAATACGAAGCCCACTTAAGGGGCAAACCGATCACGCAGGAGGAGTGGGACCGCAAGTATAAGGATGTTACCTTTGATGTCCATGTAAAGAATACGATTGAACGAACGGGTGTTATCGATTAACAAGCCATTTCCTTTCATCTTCATCAAACCTTTGTTAAACTATTCACGATATGGAATAGAAAAAAAGGTTGCAGGTGATGGTATGAAAGCTCGGTTTTTAGTAGTGGTCTTAGTTCTTACAACACTCATTATGTCGGCATGTGGACAAAAAGAAATAGAAAATGCCGTCGACTGGCCAATAAAGGACTTTACAGCTACAAATCAAGACAATAAATCCTTTGGATTAAAGGATTTAAAGGGTAAGGTATGGATTTCAGACTTTATTTTTACAAGCTGTGCAGATGTTTGTCCGCCAATGACTTCTAACTTGACAAAATTACAAAAAATGGTCAAGGATGAAGGCTTGAAGAATGTTGAATTGGTCTCCTTCAGTGTCGATCCAGTTGTCGATACCCCTGAAGTATTAACCCGTTATGGGGAACAATTTCAAGTGGATTTTAAAAATTGGACCTTTGTGACTGGATACTCGCAGGAGTTTATTGAAAACTTCGCCCTGAAAAATTATAAAGCACTTGTCAAAAAACCTGTCGAGGGTAATCAAGTGATTCATGGGACCTCTATATATTTAGTAGACAAAGAAGGACATATTAAAAAATCCTATGATGGTTACAAGAATGTACCCTTTGATGAAATAATTCATGATATGAAAGCATTACAATAGACCTTCGGACAGGTCTATTTTTTTTGGCAGGAATAGGATATAGTACATATTGTTTTGAATGATTCAAGCCGTGTTATAATAATTATAATCTAGAAGGCAGGTGAATTTAAGATGAAAAAGCTCTTCCCCCTTCTAATTCTCACGGTATTATTCCTATGTTCATGTAATCAAGTTAGCCAATGGGCGTTACATTCTGAAAAGAAAACTGCAGCACAGGCATTTGCACAAGTTCCCGCTGACTTCGTCCCCCGCAAATTAACAGTTTTATCAGCAGGCGATTCACTTACTCAAGGGGTAGGCGATAGTACAAACAAAGGCGGCTACTTGCCATATTTAGAATCAATGCTTGAAAAAGAAAAAGGGATAAAAGAAGTTGACTTCTATAATTATGGCGTAAAAGGTAATCGGACAACTCAACTTTTAAAACGATTGAAAACGCCAGAAATGAAAGCTGTGATACAAAAGGCAGATCTTGTTATTCTAACGATAGGTGGAAACGACATTATGAAAGTCGTCAAGGACAATATTGAAAACCTTCAACTTTCCACGTTTACCACCGAAAAAGAATCCTATCGAACTCATTTAAAGCAAATTATCAAGGTTATCATTAAGGAAAATCCCCATTCTCAGGTTGTATTAGTGGGGTTATATAATCCATTTTCTAAATGGTTTTCAGAAATTAAAGAGTTGGATGAGATTGTTGCTGATTGGAATAAGACTGGTCAAAGGGTGGTTGCTAATTACCCCAATGCCTATTTTGTCTCGATAGAAGACATGTTTTTAAATGCTAACGAAAATTTATTATTTACAGATAATTTTCATCCAAATGACAAAGGCTATGAGTTGATTGCGCAAAGGTTGAACAAGACATTAGAAGAACAAGTATTACCTGAATTGGACAAAACGCCATATATGGTCAATACAGAGGAGAATTAGATGAAAAACAAATGGAAAATCGGATTCCTGCTGTTGATGGGAATCAACCTTTTGTTCGCTATTGTTATGTTGTCGCTGGTCATGTTCCCGTCGGATGGCCGGCAATCGAGCAAATTGAATGTGCCAATGGGTGAACATGTTTCCTTCCATGTTAATTCAAATAAGAATGATTTAAATAAACTCATCAATCATTATTTAAAGGAAGAGGCCGCTGTTTCACCGATTGATTATCGAATCATTTTGGGAGATGAGGTTGAATTATATGGTACCTTGCCCTTCTTTAGTGAGGAATTGAATATGAGGTTAACCTTCGAGCCTAAGGCACTTGAAAATGGTGATTTGGTTTTAAGACAGAAATCAATGACAATCGGCAGTTTACACCTCCCCATTTCATATGTCCTAAATTTTATTAGCGAAAATTATAAGATTCCAAAGGGAGTCGACATAAGACCTACAGATAAAGTTATTTATGTTAATATGCAACAGTTAAAACAAAAAAGTGATATAAGAATAAAGGCAGATAAATTTGATTTAAAGAAGGATGATATTGCCTTTACGATTTTAGTACCAGTGAAATAGGCGCCTCATCACTAGGAGGCACCTGTTTTTTATTCCTTGATAGTGATGAATTGGAATTCTGGTTGACCATTGGCTAAGCCAATAAAAACAATTGTGTAGCTTTCATTTGCCATAAATTGAACCCTCGGCAGGGGTAGAAGTATGGTCCTACTGCCAGTGGCCCTTGCTTCCAAATCGACTGTCATCGGTGTTAACCCTAAATATTGGGTTGCCTGCTTATAAGAAACATTTGGGAAAATCACATCTCGTTCTTTGACTGCAATGTCTAGTGGCGAAGTATCTGGTGATAAGTGGATAAAGCGAACCTTCGATTCATTTCTTGGTACTGATGGTTGATTCTGAAACACGAGCAGACGCAATTTCTTAACAGAGTCAATTGCAGCAAGTGTATAGGAATTTCCAGCTTCAACAGTTATCGTTTTATTTAAAACGCTGTCCACCATATTTCCCGTTTGGTAAATGTCAATATGATGTTTTCCAGCAGGTAATGACAGAACCGCACTTACATTTTTAAATGGTAAGTCCCTTATTACTCGTTTCCCGTCTATATAAATATCAACGTTCGTAGAATCTGGGGAGGTGTGAAGGAAACGCACCTTCGCTTCTAATTGTATTGGTTGGGAATTTGTACGCATGAAGTTCATCGCTTTATTCATGTATTTTATATGTTTTAAATAATACTGCATGTGTAAGTTTGGAAATGAGTATTTATAAAATTGAGCTAACAAATCATACATCGCCGCTTTTTGAAGATAATCGGAATGAGTTCTTTTCTCGGTCATTTTATCAACTCCTATCTAATGGATTACACCATAATTTATTCAAGCTTAAATAGGTAGGTGTCTAACTTATATCGCAGTAATTTGGAAATTTTTCATTTTTTATTTACAAATGGGAATATTACACATATACTGATAACAAATATGATTGAAAGTGGGTGAAGTGCAATGGCAATTGAATCGATGAGTCCAAACCGTAATTTGAATATTGTTGTTTGCACAGCCCAAAGATTTTCATGTTAGGGATCCTTTGTACCCTTTATTCCATTATGCGAATAAAACCATGGGCTGTGTGTGCCTATGGTTTTTTATTTTGAAAAATAATGATTCGCTGGAGGAATAAAGATGAATTTAGTAGCAATGGGTTTTACTGAAACTGTAAAAAATGATTTTCATAAATTAAATACAAATGATGAGATGATTCTTGGCCGTGTGGCACTCGAGCACAAACGAATGTATAGGGTGTGGACAGAACAGGGTGAATTATTATGTGAGGTATCGGGCAGGTTTAGCTTCAATGCCCTTAACAGAGAGGACTTCCCAGCTGTAGGTGATTGGGTTGCTCTAATGCCGAGGAGTAACGAAGGAAAAGGCACCATTTTGGCCATCATGCCGCGAAAAAGTAAGTTCTCGCGAAAATCAGCTGGTCTTACCGCACAAGAGCAAATCATTGCGACCAATATCGACACTGTCTTTCTCGTAAATTCACTGAATGAGGATTTGAATCTAAGAAGAATCGAACGCTACCTTTTGCTTGCTTGGGAAAGTGGGGCAAACCCAGTTATTGTTTTAAGTAAGGCAGACCTTTGTCAGGATCTCGAAAATATGCTGGCTGAGGTTGAAGCGATTAGCCTTGGCGGAGTTCCAGTTATTGCAGTTAGTGCCGAAACGATGACTGGCTTTGAGGAACTAGAACCTTTCTTGAAGCCAGGAAAAACAATTGCCTTGCTTGGTTCTTCAGGGGTTGGGAAATCGACTTTAACGAATCGTCTCTTAGGAGAGGAGAAACAGCTAGTTCAGGATATTCGAATGTCAGATGATAAAGGGCGTCATACAACTACCCACCGTGAACTAATCCTTCTCCCGAATGGCAGTGTTTTGATTGATACGCCAGGAATGAGGGAACTGCAACTTTGGGAAAGCTCAGACGGTTTAACAGAGACCTTTTCAGAAATTGAAGAATTAGCTACCCAGTGTCGCTACCGAGATTGTCAGCATAAGAATGAGCCCGGCTGTGCTGTGGTGAAGGCAATTGAAGAAGGATTGATTGCGGCTGAGCGGCTGACAAGCTACAACAAGCTGCAAAAGGAGTTGGCGTTTATCGAAAGGAAAGCTGATAAACGTCCACAAGCAGAAGTTAAAAAACAATGGAAAAATATAAACAAACAGATGAAGCAGCGAAAGAGCTATTAAAATAGGAAAGGCTGAACAAGTTAGGTCGATGTCGACCCTGACTTGTTTAGCCTTTTATTATTGTCTAGCCCCAGGCCCAGCGTTTAGAGGACTCTGCCTTTCTTCAGTCAGGAGATTTTATTTTTCCTAAAACATTCTGTATACTCATACTCAAAGTGAAATAAAGTTAAAGGGGTGTGGGAACTTGGAAAAAACAAATCAAGTTGCAACGTTTGCTGGCGGCTGTTTTTGGTGTATGGTGAAACCATTTGATGAACAGCCCGGAATTATTAGTGTTACTTCAGGCTATACAGGGGGATCCGTAGAAAACCCGACATATCAACAAGTTTGTACGGATACTACTGGCCATTTGGAAGCCGTGCAAATCACCTATGATCCAGAGATTTTTCCTTATGAAAAACTATTGGAGTTATTTTGGCAGCAAATTGACCCTACCGACCCGGGCGGCCAATTCCATGATCGAGGGCAATCGTATCAAACGGCAATTTTCTACCATGATGACACACAAAAAAGGCTTGCCGAACAGTCCAAGCAAGCATTACAAGAAAGCGGCCGTTTTACTAAACCGATTGTGACGCCGATCTTGCCAGCACAGACCTTTTATCCAGCCGAAGATTATCATCAGCAGTACTATAAAAAAAATCGGGCCCATTATGAATCCTATCATGTAGGCTCGGGTCGCGCCGGCTTTATTCAAAGTCATTGGGGGGAGAAAAATGAAAAATAAGGATGTAGAACAGCTAAAAAAGGAATTAACACCGATCCAGTATGAAGTCACACAAAATAATGGCACAGAACCTCCGTTTCGAAATGAATACTGGAATGAAACGAGAGAGGGGATTTATGTAGATCTTGTTTCTGGGAAGCCGCTGTTTAGTTCGTTGGATAAATTCGATGCCGGCTGCGGCTGGCCGAGCTTCACTAAACCGATTCAAGACGAAGAAGTGATTGAAAAAGCTGATTTCAGTCATTATATGACTCGGACAGAAGTAAGGAGTAAATCAGCTGATTCCCATTTAGGTCACGTCTTTAATGACGGACCAAACCCAACTGGATTGCGTTATTGTATCAACTCTGCCGCATTGCGGTTTATTCCAAAAGACGAGCTCGAAAAGCAAGGATACGGGGAATTCACGAAACTTTTCGGAGCAATATAAAAAGCCGCGATTTTGCGGCTTTTTTATTTTACCTTTTGTTTTGAACTTGACGTCATTCCGCCTGATAAGATAAATTTCATCGCTTCCTCGGGTTTGACGTCGATAATTTCTACTTGTTCCTTTGGTATAAGAAAGGTAAACCCGGCCACCTGGAATGTTTGCGGGATATAGACAGCCACATGGTCCTTTAAAGGAGAATAAAATTCCTCTAATTGTTCAGAAGTAATAAACCCCAGACTGCGCATTTCTGTTCCTGGAATCACCACTAGAGCTACCTTGGAAAAGGACTTTTTCTCGCCAAGGAAGGATTGGACCGTGTCTTTAATTACGGAATAGATGGTCTTAACAACTGGAATCTTGTCTAAAAGAATATCGATCAAGCGGATGATTTTACCCGAAATATATTTTGTAGATAGCCACCCTAAAACAGTTATTAAGATGAAGGTAGTTAGTAAGCCAATCCCAGGAATGTAGTCTTCCTTTAAATAAGGCTTTAGAGTGTTACCAAGTAAACCGTCTAAAAATAGAAACGTTTTGTAAATCACATAAATTACAAGGATGATAGGGACAATCGTTAAAATACCGTTAATAAAATTTTTCAAAATACCTTTCATGGTTTCACCTACAATTTTTATCATTGTATTTCATATTATAGGCGAATGCACATACGGGTCAAGTACCTACTACATAAAGTACAGTGTTAAGAAACAATTTCGTTAGGAGTGAAGTGTATGTATTACGGACATGGTGGATGTGGTTACCCTGCATACCCTGTAGGAGGTTGCGGTTACCCTGTAGGAGGTTGCGGAATCGGCAGTGGATTTGCGTTAATTGTCGTCCTGTTTATCTTATTGATTATTATCGGGGCAAGCTGGGGCTATTAATTTGATGAAAAAAAGGCTGACTCAAAACGAGTCAGCCGTTTCTTTTTATATAATTTTCTGATAAACGCGCGAAATCCGAACGATATAATATTTTTTAAAAGAATAGTTCGTATTTAATGTTGACTTAACAAAAATAGTCTGATATATTTACAAATGTTGAGTAAAACGACTTTGGAGGTAATTGGACAATGGATACGAGATATGATGTGATTGTAGTGGGTGCTGGCCCTGCAGGGATATTCGCCTGCTATGAACTGACACTAAAAATGCCGAACGCAAAGGTTCTATTAGTGGATAAAGGACATGATATTTATCGGAGAAATTGCCCGATTTTACAAAAGAAAATTGAAAAATGCCCACCGGCTGCGGGGAAAAAAGAATTTGCTGGGTGTCTGCCGGCATGTTCGATTACTAATGGTTTTGGTGGAGCTGGTGCTTATTCGGACGGGAAGTTTAATATCACAAGTGAATTTGGCGGCTGGATGACAGATTATCTTCCAGATTCACAGGTAGTTGAATTAATTCGTTATGTTGATGAAATCAATTTACAGCATGGGGCGACGAAAAGCATTACTGACCCATTAACAGATGAGGTAAAAGACATCGAACGCCGCGGCTATGCAGCTGGATTAAAGCTATTACGTGCGCAGGTACGACACCTTGGTACGGAACAAAATCTTGAAATCATGAAAAGTATCTACGAATACTTAAAGACAAAGATTGACATGTCATATAAAACAGAAGTGGTGGATTTAATTACTGAAAAAACACCAGATGGTCTTGTGGTGAAAGGTATTAATCTAAAAGGGGACCAAAATATTTATGCGGATAAGGTGGTCATTACACCAGGCCGAGATGGTTCTAAATGGCTTTCTGGTATCTTAAAATCGCGCAGATTACGGATGATAAGTAACCAAGTAGATATTGGTGTTCGTGTTGAAACTTCCAATATTGTCATGCAAGAAATCAATGAGCAATTGTATGAAGGGAAATTTATTTTTAATACATCCGTTGGGACAACTGTACGAACATTTTGCAGTAACCCATCTGGGCATGTGGTGGTTGAAAATCATTCCGGGATTATGCTTGCCAACGGACATGCCTACAAAGATCCGAAACTTGGCAGTCCGAACACAAACTTTGCCTTACTTGTTTCCCATACGTTTTCAGATCCATTTGATAAGCCGAATGAATATGCACATGAAATTTCCCGCTTAGCTAACAGCCTTTCAAATGGCGGTCTAATCGTCCAAAAATACGGAGATATTTTAAAGGGCAGAAGATCCACTGCAAAAAGGATTAAAGAAGGTTTCCTTGAGCCGACATTGAAAGAAGCTGTCCCAGGTGACCTTGGATTAGTTCTTCCTTATAATACATTAAAAAGCTTAATAGAAATGACCGAGGCGTTGAATCAGGTGACACCAGGTCTTGCTTCAGAGCATACCTTGTTCTACGGTGTTGAGGCTAAGTTCTATTCGGCACGACCACGCTTAAACGACCGATTTGAATCAGAAATCAGCGGACTTTATGTCGGTGGCGATGGAGCTGGGATTACTCGTGGTCTTGCGCAAGCAAGTGCATGCGGAGTCTGGATTGCTAGAGACATTATTCAAAAAACAACAACTGAACGAAAACAAGAAACTGTACTTGTCTAACCCGCAAATTTTTGCGGGTTATTTTTTTATGGAAGGGGTCGATTTTTGAAAAAACCGAAAGATGAGTTCATGTGGACAGATTTCTGAAGAATCGGGCGTGACCTGTTCTCATGAGATCTCTAAGCGGACAATCTCCACTCCTGCAATTAATGACTTTTACCCAATGGTAACCTTTTCCTTAGGGTAGTTGAACTTTTCCTTGCTGCCTTTGCCTCTTAAGATAAGTAAACAGGTAACAATGCCTACTCTTCCAATAAACATCAGGATAATGATGAGTATTTGTCCAAAGGTAGTAAGTCTTGGTGTTAAACCCAACGATAATCCATTGGTGCCAAAAGCAGAAGAAACTTCGAAAATAACCTCTATCACAGTTCCTTGTTCTGTAATCGATAGGATTAAAATGGAGAGGAGAACAAACATAAAAACGCCCCGGTCGCGATCACGATAAATGATTTAAGGACATCCTCACTTAGCAGTTCACGTCTAAAGATTTTGATTGAGCTTTTTCCTTGTGCGTAAAATACGATCGCTAAAATAACAATGGCAAACGTGGTGGTTCGTATACCTCCGCTCGCACTGCTTGGAGAACCGCCAATAAACATTAAAATCGACAGAAAAAGTTGGTTGCTCGGAGTAAAATCATTGATATCCATTGTTGCTAATCCAGCACTTTTAGTTGTTACGGAATTAAATAAAGAGTAGAAAAAGGATTCATGCCAATTTTTATCAGAAAAAAAGTGTTGATTATCAAAACAGTAAATCAAAAATGCACCTACTATGGTAAGGAGAACAAACGTTATCGTGGTTAACTTAGTATATAAGGTGAAATGAAATTTCTTCCTTTTATTTAAGTTTAAAAAGAATTCAAAAACCTCAACTATCACGGGAAAGCCAATTGCCCCAACAATCATCAACAAAATTATTATCGTCTGAACAAAATAATCCTCACTATATGGACTGAGTGACGCATCTGTTAGATCGAATCCCGCATTGGTCGTGGCGCTGATGGATGAAAAAAATCCATGTTTAAAAGCAGACAATGGGCTTTCGAAATAGTTTAAAAAGCGAATCCCTAAGATAATTCCTCCCACAAATTCAAACGAAATAAAGATAATCAGAATCCGTTTTGCCAGGTGGACCAAACCAGCTAGGTTGGATTGATTTTGATCAATCATAATCAGTTGTCTTTCTTTTAATCCCACTTTTTTACCTAGCATAATCCATAGGAATGTACTTAAGGACATAACCCCTAAGCCTCCCAATTGCAGAATTAAGCATAAGAGAAAGATTCCAAAGTTACTAAAGGTATCCTTAATTGAAATGACACTTAAACCGGTTACACTGATCGCACTAGCGGAGGTAAACATCGCATCAATAAAACTTAGCGAAACATTTGGACGATGAGCCATTGGGATTTTTAATAAAAGAGTAGAAACGATTAATGCGGATAAATAAAAAATAACGATTAATTGAATGGTTGAAATATCTTTCGTTTTTAACTTTATTTTTTTTATTGTGCTCATAGGATCCTTTCCTTCTGTAATTCTAAAAGTAATTTTATATTAATCATCTTGAAAAGTAAAAGTTCATACAATTTCTATAAGGCCTGCCTAATTTAATAAGGAAGTGTTTCCCTATGGATCATTCGTTTCTAATAAAACCAGTACTCGATGACATTTACCCTGTGATTGACTATGGCAAAGGAATTTATTTATTTGATGTGGATGGAAAAAAGTATTTAGATGCTGCTTCCGGCGCTGTAACTGCCAATATTGGTCATGGTGTAACAGAGATTATTGAGGCAATGAATGAACAAGCAAAAAAAGTTTCGTTTGTGTATCGCTCACAATTTACGAGTGATGCTGCTGAAAATTTAGCGAAAAAAATTGCAAACATGCTTTCAGGAGATCTCAATTGGTGTTTTTTCGTTAACAGCGGTTCTGAAGCAACTGAAACGGCCATGAAAATGGCGATTCAATATTGGCAGGAAAAGGGTGTTCAAACGAAAACCAAGGTTTTATCGAGATGGGTAAGCTACCACGGGATTACCCTAGGTGCGCTTTCGATGTCAGGTCATACAGGGAGGAGAGCAAGATTTGTTCCACTTTTAGAGGATTTCCCTGTCATTAATCCCCCGTATTGCTACCGTTGCCCTTATAACCTCGAGGCACCTAACTGTGGCTATTTATGTGCCCATGAGTTTGAGACAGCTATTAAGCGGATTGGCGCCGAACAAATCGCCGCTTTTATCGCAGAACCCGTCATCGGAGCTGCAGGCGGAGCAATTGCCCCACCAAAAGATTACTACAAGGTCATAAAGAAAATCTGTGAGGATTATGACATTCTTTTTATCGCTGATGAAGTCATGACTGGCTGTGGCAGGACTGGCACAATGCTTGCGAGTGAACAGTGGGGAATCAATCCTGATATTGTCGCATTAGGAAAAGGGATGGGTGCAGGCTACGCACCGATTGCAGCTGCTATTGCAACCGATAAAGTCATCGAGCCGATAATGGCAGGAACAAAGATGGTCATGAGCGGCCATACCTTAAGTGCCAATCCACTGGCTTGTGCAACTGCCTTAGCTGTTCTCGAATATTTAGAACAAAACAATATTATTCAAGAGGTTGAAAGTAAAGGTGCCTATTTAAGAGCACAACTTGAAGGATTAAAACCACTTTTCACGTTTATTGGTGATATCCGCGGCAAAGGGCTGTTACTGGGAATAGAGTTTGTCCAGCAAGTAGAATCCAAAACACCCTACCCTAGAAACGCCCAGATCACACAAAGGATTGTAGCTCTTGCAAAGAAAAAGGGACTGCTTGTTTATCCAGCTGGTGCTGGCATTGATGGGATAAACGGAGACTCTATTATTATTTCTCCTCCTCTTACTATCACTCAAAAAGAAATGGAGGAATTGGTCCACTTATTAAAAGAAACATTTGAAGATTTTTCTAACCAACTAAATGAAGGGAAGGGGTGATGTAAATGGAAAATCCATTCAGAAAAATTACAACCTTAGCAGCTGTTATGGAATATTTTCATGACGGAATGACATTGATGTTTGGCGGGTTTGGCGGGGTCGGCTCTCCGCCGGCATTAATCGATGGTATTCTTGAAAAAGGAGTTCGTAATATTACTTTAATTGGGAACGACACGGGATTCCCGCAAATTGGCATAGGGAAATTAGTTAGTCAACAAAGGGCAGCGAAAGTAATTGCTTCTCATATTGGCTCCAATCCCTTTGCTGGCCAGTTCATGCATGAGGGAAAGCTGGAGGTAGAGTTTTCACCGCAGGGAATATTAGCAGAAAGAATACGCGCGGGCGGTGTTGGCCTGCCAGCGATATTGTCAGATATCGGTACAGACAATGAAATGGTTACGAAAAACAAACCATTTTTTACTCTAGGAGATAAGAAGTTTCTTGTTGAAACAGCTTTAACGGCTGAGGTGTCGATTGTTTATGCGAAAAAGGCAGATGAGTATGGGAATTTAATTTATGACAAAAGTGCCCGCAATACAAATCCGCTCGTTGCTATGGCAGGGGATATCACGATAGCAGAAGTAGAGGAAATTGTCCCGCTTGGTAGTCTTGACCCCGATGCCATCATTACGCCAGGAGTGTTTGTAGATTATGTGATTCCATCTAAGGGGGTGAATTGGAAATGGGCATGGCAGTAGATATGAGAAATCAAATGGCTAAAAGGGCTGCAGAGGAAATTCAAACGGGAATGGTTGTCAACCTTGGAATTGGGATTCCCTCGCTCGTTCCGAACCATCTATCAACCGAGACAAAGGTGATGTTTCACGCTGAAAACGGCATTACCGGCATGGGACCTACCCCAGTAAAGGGAGAAGAAGATGAAAACTTGTGTAATGCAGGAGGATTTCCAGTCACCCTAAACTGGGGCGGATCTTACTGTGATAGTGGAATTTCTTTTGGAATGATTCGCCGGGGCAGAGTGGATATAACGATTTTAGGATCGCTAGAGGTCAGTAAAAAGGGCGACCTTGCTAACTGGATTGTCCCAGGAAAGAAGGTTCCAGGGATGGGCGGAGCGGTGGAACTTGCTCAAAAAGCTAAGAAAGTCATTGTTGTCATGAATCATTGTGATAAACAAGGTAGGCCCAAAATTGTCACATCATGCACGTTACCATTAACATCGTCAGCCTGTGTCGACTTAATTATCACTGATCTAGCTGTTTTCAAGGTAACTGAGGAGGATTTACTATTAACAGAATTGTTTGCCCCCTACAGTTTAGAAACTGTTGTCAACAAAACTGGGTGCGAATTTAAGATACGGGAAACTGTTCGTATGATTCCGTATTAAGCTGAATCATTTCTAAAAGGAGTGAATCGTTTGGACAATAATGAAATATGCATAAAACAATGGATAAAAGAGAATCGAGCGCGAGGGGCAAGACTGTTACAAATTCTCGTCCGAGAAAACAGCACACGGGGAAACGAAAGTAGTACCCAGGCGATTATCATTGAAAAATGCAGACAGTTAGGATTAACACTCGATATTTGGGAAATAGGTGGTGATGAATTAAAATCCCACCCTGCTTATTGTTGTGACCGCCAGAACTTCGGCGGGAATCCTAACCTAGTAGCGGTGTTAAAAGGTACAGGCGGCGGCAAATCGATGATTTTAAATGGTCATATTGACGTGGTCCCAGTTGGTGATGAATTAAGCTGGAAACATGACCCATTTAGCGGGACCATTGAGTGTGGCAAGCTTTATGGAAGAGGCGCGACGGATATGAAGGGTGGGAATGCTGCCCTGTTAATGGCGATTGAGTCCTTGATAGCAAATGGTATCAAACTTAAAGGGGATGTTATTTTTCAAAGTGTCATTGAAGAAGAAAGCGGCGGAGCTGGTTCCCTAGCAGCCGTTCTTAGAGGTTACCAGGCGGATGGGGCCATTATTCCAGAACCGACCAATTTGAAGATATTCCCGAAGCAGCAGGGCTCAATGTGGTTCAGAATTACCGTAAAAGGCAAAGCAGCACACGGAGGAACCAGGTATAAAGGTGTAAGCGCAATTGAAAAAGCACTAGTAGTCATTCAAAGTTTACAACAGTTAGAGAACGATAGAAATGCGAGGATTTCAGACCCTCTCTTTGAAAAAATCCCCATTCCTATTCCAATTAATATCGGAAAGCTTTCAAGCGGCGAATGGCCTTCTTCGGTGCCTGACACCGCAATTATTGAGGGGAGAATGGGAGTTTCTCCGGAAGAAACGATTCAATCAGCACAACTTGAAATGGAAACTTGCTTAAGAGAAATATGTGAAAATGATGAGTGGCTCAGGGAAAATCCGCTTAGGATAGAATGGTTTGGCGGCAGGTGGCTGCCAGGAAGTCTTGAAAATGACCATCCTTTAATGAATGAATTGACAAAGAGTTTTATAGAAGTAAAGGGTAGTAGTCCTATCATCGAGGCAAGCCCTTGGGGAACAGACGGAGGTATCCTTTCTAATATTGGTAATACTCCCGTGGTCATTTTCGGACCTGGGATAACAGAAACTGCACATGATGCAAATGAGCATATTGTACTTGAAGATATGTTTATCGCCAGTGAGATTATTGCCCTTACTTTATTAAAATGGTGTGAGGCGGCAGAGTAAACATCAGATTTTTTCCATTTATATATCAAAAGATTGATATAATTGATTTATACCGACCTAGTGGGAATGTCTGGCTAATCTAGGCCAGACATTTTTTCGAGAATGCTAGAGAAATTATCATTTACCGATGGGGTGAACTCGATGAATCAAACGGCATCCACTATTTTTCTAGAGGAAAACGGCTATTTCCTTGAAATATATCTTGATCCATTTAATAAACGTATTCGTGTGGATGATTATCGTGGAAATACAAAATTGCTAATTGAGCGAGCGGAAGAGCTCGTAGCAAAGCACAAGGCTGAAAAGTTAATTGTCAAGGTCAGAAGCGAGGATTTTATTAGTTTTTTGGAAAAGGGACTTCAGCCAGAGGCTGTTGTTGATCGTTATTTTCTTGGCTCAGATGCCCATTTTTTTTCAAGATATTACACGTCAGACCGGAAGAAAAATGATCATTGGGTGATCGAAGACGGGATGGTCAACAGTATATATCAATTAGACACGTCCATTCAGAAAGGGTATCCACCAAAGGAATATGAATTACGAGAGGTCGACGAGGGCAGTGCTGTGGAACTTGCAGTACTGTACAGGCAAGTGTTTCAAATTTACCCAACCCCTTTGCATGAACCGGAATATATAATAAAGACCATCAAGGATGGGACCATCTATTACGCTTTTTTCCTTCAAGGAAAAATAGTCAGTGCAGCTTCAGCCGAAGTGAATTCTTTTTATAAAAATGCAGAATTAACGGATTGTGCAACATTATCTGAACATCGGAAATATGGGCTTATGAAAATTATTCTTCATGAACTTGAAGGTGAGTTGAAAAGGAAAGGAATCTTTTGTGCCTATTCGATTGCAAGATCGTTATCCTTTGGGATGAATGCTGTTTTATTTCAGCTGGGATATTCGTATCGGGGCAGGCTGATGAATAATTGCTTTATCTATGACAAGCTTGAAAATATGAATATGTGGGTAAAGAATCTGGCAAACTGCTAAAATTTCGGCTTACCGTGCCAATTTTTCGGCACCTTGTTAAATTGGAAAGATGGGCAGGTGAATGAAATGGTTCCGTTAACCGCTTTAACGCAAGAAGTTCTGACAGCCATTCTAAAAGGGATTGATGAAGGAATTCATGTGGTCAATACTGAGGGAAAGACAATTTTTTATAATGAAGTAGCAGCAAAGCACGATGGGATGGAAGTGAAGGAAGTGCAGGGAAAGCATTTAATTGAGCCATTTCCCTCCCTAACGGAAGAGTCCAGTACCTTGCTTAAAGTGATTAAAACGGGAAAGCCGATCTACAACCAAACACAGGTTTATATGAATTTGCATGGGACAAGAATTGATACCATCAATACAACCCTGCCAATCTTTCTCGGGGAAGAAATTATTGGAGCGGTTGAAATAGCGAAAGATTATTCCCGAATGAAACTACTTGCGGAACGACTATTAGATTTACAAAAGGGATTAAATAAAAGCAGTAAAAAGAAGGTAAACATTCAAGTAAACTATACATTAAATGATCTATTGACGGTTAATCCACCATTTCAGAGCATCAAAAATGAGGCTAAGAAACTGGCGAAATCGGATTCTCCTATTCTCGTCTATGGCGAGTCCGGAACAGGGAAAGAATTATTTGTTCAAGGAGTGCATCATGAATCCCCTCGCTCATCTGAACCGTTTATTGCTCAAAATTGCGCCGCCATACCTGAAACACTGTTAGAAAGTATCCTGTTTGGTACGGCTAAAGGAAGCTATACAGGGGCAATGGACCGCAAAGGGTTATTTGAATTTGCGGATGGGGGAACGCTATTCCTTGATGAAATACATACGATGCCGATAGAACTTCAAGCGAAGCTATTACGGGTTTTGGAGGATGGAATGGTAAGAAGAGTTGGAAGTTCGCAAAGCGTTTCTGTAAATGTACGAGTAATTGCAGCCATGAATGTCAATCCAAACAAGGCCCTTCAAGAGCAAACGCTTCGTGCGGACCTTTACTACCGATTAAATGTATTTACCTTTTCACTTATCCCCTTAAGAGAAAGAAAAGAAGATATTCTTTTTTTAGCAGATCATTTTATCAAGGAATTTAATCAAAAACTCTATAAAAATATTAGCGGATATGAGAAGAAGCTTGAGCTATTCTTGATGAATTATCAATGGCCTGGTAACGTAAGGGAACTGAAACATACGATTGAATACATGATGAATGTGTGTGAAGAAAAGCAGTTGAAGTATAAAGATTTACCAAGCATGTTAAGACATCTTCCAAGCACAACCACAACTAACAATGTCGTAATGGAAAGTCTATCATTAAGGAAAAATATTGAAACATTAGAGAAGGATCTAATTTTGAATGCCCTTGAATTATCTGAAGGGAACATTAACCAAGCAGCGAAGCTTTTAGAGATTCCTAGGCAAACCTTACAATATAAATTGAAAAAAATAATAGACTAAGCTGCCGAGTTTTCGGCGTTTTTTTTTTGCAAAAAGCTAAAAGAGTAAGTTCTAAGCCTTTTTATGACATTGGCACATATCTTGCATATATATTTTAGTGAAGCAAGATGGGAGGAACTTATAGTGAAACAATTTTTATATAAACCACAAAGGCATTGGAAAGATATAGAACTTTGGAAAGATGTTACTTCAGTGCAGTGGAATGATTGGCTTTGGCAACTAACGAATACGATCCGTACGTTAGATGATTTAAAAAAGGTGATCCATTTAACTCCAGATGAAGAGGAAGGTGTAAGAATTTCTACAAAAACCATCCCCTTAAATATCACACCATATTATGCTTCCTTAATGAACCCTGATGATCCACGGTGTCCGATCAGAATGCAGTCTGTGCCTATTTCGAAGGAGATTAATAAAACTAAATATGATCTTGAGGACCCATTATATGAGGATGAAGATTCACCTGTTCCTGGGTTAACGCACCGCTATCCAGACCGGGTCCTCTTTCTTGTTACCAATCAGTGTTCGATGTATTGCCGCTACTGTACAAGGCGACGTTTTTCAGGGCAAATTGGCATGGGTGTTCCGAAGAAGCAGCTTGATGCAGCTATTTCATATATTAGGCTAACCCCTCAGGTAAGAGATGTATTAATTTCTGGCGGGGACGGCCTGCTGATTAATGATACTATTTTGGAATATATCCTTAAAAACCTGAGGGAAATTGATCATGTTGAAATTATCCGGATTGGGACAAGAGCACCTGTTGTATTCCCGCAGCGAATTACCGAAAACCTTTGTAATATCTTGAAAAAATATCATCCAATTTGGCTGAACACTCATTTTAATACTTCGATCGAAATTACCGAGGACTCAAAAAGGGCTTGTGAAATGCTTGCCGATGCTGGTGTTCCAGTAGGTAACCAGTCTGTTATCCTTGCAGGAATCAATGACAGTGTGCCAATCATGAAAAAACTAATGCATGATCTTGTCAAAATTCGCGTCCGGCCTTATTACATTTATCAATGTGATTTATCTGAAGGGATCGGTCATTTCAGGGCTCCTGTATCAAAAGGACTTGAAATTATCGAGGGGCTTCGCGGACATACTTCTGGTTATGCCGTACCGACCTTTGTCGTCGATGCACCAGGCGGAGGGGGTAAAATTGCCCTTCAGCCGAATTACTTGATCTCGCAAAGTCCAGAGAAAGTGGTCCTTCGGAATTTTGAAGGCGTAATCACCTCATACCCAGAGCCAGAAAATTATGTGCCTGGAAGGGCAGAGGGTTATTTTCTAGAGGTTTACCCTGATATGGACGAGAAAAGGTCTCTTACAGGAATCTCAGGTATTATGAATGATCAACACTTTAACCTTGTTCCAGAGGGATTAACAAGGTTAAATCGCCGTAAGGATTATTACCAAGACCCGGCACACACGACGTTAAAGGATAGGCGCAGCAAACGGGATGAATTAAAGGATAAGAAATTTAAAGCATTGTCTCATAAAGAAGCAGGTAGTCAGGAAACAAAAAGGGATGGAACATCAGCCGAGACGTTGAAGGAATAGGAGGAGTGTAATTGGAAACCGTATGTGAATGGTGTTCAAGCACAAATGTAGAAAGTGTAACCACTTCAGTTTTTTGGGAGCTGCCAGATGGGACGCGAGCGATTGAAATCTCAGAAACCCCCACCTTTTCCTGCCCTGATTGTGCAATGATTTATCAAAGTGAACCAATTGTAAAAGAAATTGAGAATCAGTTGTATTTAATTGATTGTAAACTGATTGGAAAAGTGGTCAGCTTCGAAGAGTTAATGGCGGTTCCAAGGTTATTAAAGAAAAATTATTTTGACTTTTCATCATAATGAAAGCAGCCTCAATTTGATGTGACCCCCAAAAGTTAGAGTTTTATATTAAACAGCTAATTGGCTGGTATGGATTCGGTATTGAACCGGA
>NZ_JBGBPR010000022.1:0-79644 GCF_041106275.1 Neobacillus sp. BF23-41 | reverse complement strand
CGAATCGTTTCCTGCCGGAAGAGCAATTCCAAGTGGATTTAAACTTGACCTTACGGCAGGTGAAGAGGGATGAGTATAGTAGAAAAAGCGTTCTTAGGAAGCTTGATGAAGGCGGAGTACTTGCTCCAAGATACCATCATTCAACCTGAACAGCTAGAAAGTACACGGCATAAAGAAATCATGCGAAGAATGGTGGAGTTAAAACGGACGGGTAAGAATGTTGATTTGATCACATGGACAACCTTATCAGACCTTGATTCATTAGGTGGAATGTCTTACCTATCGGAGCTGTTATCATACGCGGATCTGGAGAAATTTGACGGTACGGAGAAGCTTATTCTCGATTTGTGGAAGGAACGAGAAAAGAGAAATATCTTGACGCTTGCAGCCATGAATGATTGGGAGATTGCGAAAGTCATTGCCGAATTGGATAAAATTAACCAAATGAAAATGGAGGATCATACGTCCTTACAACAAGCATTGGTAGATATCTATGAGGCACCCTGGGAAGATCGAATAAGCCAGAAAAGTGCAACAACGGGTATCAACAAGCTCGACGAAGTGACGGGAGGCTTTCAGGGCGGGGAAGTGACGATTCTAGCAGCAAGACCATCGATGGGAAAAACCGACGTGATGCTCCATTTTGCGAAAATGTCGGGTTGGGCCGGGTTTCTGCCACTGGTATTTTCCTTAGAAATGCCGGAAAAGCTGATAACTTCGCGATTAATGGCTTCGACCGGGGGCATTAACCGTGCAAAAATGCGGGATCCGAAAAGAATGCTAACTGAAAATCAAAAGAATAAATGGTCGGATGTGATTGGTGATCTCACGGAAACCCATATGCAAATTTTTGATGGGGCGGGACAAACCATTGCCGAAATGAGAGCGAAAACGCGAAAAATGATCAATCAATTTCCCTACAAGAAACCGATCCTTTTTATCGATTACTTAACACTAATCCATTCAGGTCAATTTTACGGAGGGAATTCCCATTTACAAGTAACGGAAATATCCAAATCTCTGAAAACGCTGGCGAAGGATTTTGATTGCCCCGTCATTTGTTTGGCGCAGCTCAATCGTTCGGTGGAATCAAGAGCCAATAAACGGCCGATGATGTCTGATATTCGGGAATCGGGCAGTGTGGAACAGGACGCCGATGTCATTTTGTTCTTGTATCGTGAAGCGTATTATGACAAGGAAACGGACAATCATTCCCTTGAAATCATTGTCTCGAAAAACAGAAATGGTCCAGTTGGAAGCATCGCTGTCAATTATAACGAGCATACAGGAAGGATTGAGGACCAGAAGGTATCGAGTCCGACCATTGTATAACCTAAATTTAGCCAAAAAAAATCTTAAATCGAGGTGTGATCACATGATTGTGAAAGATCTTTACATGGATTGTTTCCGTTATGAAGAATCCTCATTGGCTCATTGCATCTACCATTTACTAGCAGAGCAGAAAATTTCAATAGATGACGACATATCCAAGATAGACTTAGAACAAGCCGACCAACAGAAAGTAAGGGAATTGGTTCAAAAAAATGTATTAGGTATTCATAAAGTTGGCATATACGCACTGAAGATGAACCAGAAGGATTTTGTCTTTATCTTTGCAGCCAGCAAGCATGAAGCCATCCAATTTTATACCAAAACCTTTCATCAAAACCCATTAAACTGTCACGAGTATTCGCTAGATTACCAGCTCGCTAGAGGAAATGATGTGATTTCGTTTCGGGTCATGAGGAAGGAATTCATGAGTTTTCCAGCTATAGCGGGGTATTTTAAGAGGTGAGGATGAAAGTGATAGAGAAGGAACAATCCCATATCTGGTTTAAAGACGCCCTGACTAAATTATCCTAATCAAGGTGAATACAGAACTAGTTTGACCCTGAGCACGGTATCTTTAGAAAAAATTGAGTCCGTTTTAGAAAAGTAAAATGTCTACAATTGTTGTTAAATCAATATTTGTAAGCATTTGATTTTGTGTGTAGGTAATTAATCTACCTCAACGAAAAAACCAAAGCCGACTAAAAACCAAGTACACATACAAATCAGCATGTGATTCGAGCAAGAACAAGAGAATTCCTAAATATGTATAATTCTTGAATTTTGAACATTTAGTTAACAATAAAGTATATCTTTATAAAATATAGTTCTTAAGTTTAAAAAAAATGAAATTATCTTAATAAAATTTAAATTTTATTAAAAAAACACACCGAAAAAGAATCCAATATTCTGAGAGTTATTTATTATACTTAAAGAATAAAAAATTGTAAAGATTCTGCTAGAATCGAGAAAATTCATAAATAACTTGGGATAGAATTAAATGAAGAGAACTCCAAAATAACAATTTACTTTCATATGTCGAATTACCTATAATATTGTCGAGTGAGATATTGTGGAACTTTTAAAAAAAGGTTTTAAACATTAATTTATAGAACCGGGGGTTACAAAATATGAATTCTACATCATTTAATGATAAAAGAAAAATAGAGAATCTAGTAAAAGAGGTGCAGTTGAAAGGAGGTGTGGGAAATATAAAATAAAAACACTCGGGCAGTAGTCCGGCAAGACAGTTCCCGAGGATTGATTCGGTTGGGTATACCAACTTTATGTTAGTATACCCTTTTTCTAAAAAAAATCAATATTGAATCTTAGAAAGAGGGATTATCAATGAAAATAAGAGAAGAATATTTGATCAATGAAAAGACAGTCTTGTTGACAGGAGAGTATGATTGTAATGGTAAACTGATAACTAGAGTGATAGATGGGGGAGAAACTATCCTGGTAGATATGACTCCATCTCAGGTAATTGATGCAAATTTATTACTAGTAGGCTCAAATCTTCGTGGGTCATTACAAAGTTCTAAATATCTACTTGGTCAATTGTACATGTATCCACTTAATATTAATTCACGAATAGGCATTTATTTACTTCCAACAAAATCTTTGAAAAAGAGAAATTGTGTTTGGTTTTCACTAATCCATATAATAAACACACAATCTCTTGGAATTCGAAAAACAAAGGTGTATACAAGCTACGGACATATCGTCGAGATAGATATGAGGAAAAGTGCATTTATCAACAGGGTGCAAATAGCGAAGGATTTAAGAGAAATGATTATAAAAAACAGCAGTAGCCCTTTAACGTATTACATTGAACCTCAAAAAGGGTTTTATATTAGTGAGGATTCTAGTGCTAATAAATATACGTTTATTAAATAAAATAAATTATTACCATTTGTAGGACTCATTTTAAAGTGAAGCCGTCCTTCTTTTGATTTTCCAACCAATTATTTATTCAGAGCTGTAGAATCCGATTAAAACGAATCAAGTTAATTTGAGGATAAAATAATGAAAAAACCATTGTGAAATCGGCCATGAAGGTTGATTTTACAATGGTTTTACTATTTCACCGGAAGAATTCCGATACCCTGACCTACAGTTTAGGAAACTGTTTGAGAACACTAATGCTCTGGAAACGTTGATATTATGCAATTTATATGACCTGAAGTGTATGTATAGTTCCTACAGCCTCTATTTATTAGTTCCTACAGTGTCCATTTTTGCAAAAGATTTGGGATATGTCAAATAAAATACAGAGATTTCTAATAACTTATACAATAATATTATAACCTGCTGCTGAATATTACTATCTTTCCTTTCGCTATATATAGAAATCCCACATTTTTATAAGAAAGGGGACTATTTCCTGAAAGAAAAAAAACATCCGGAAGGATGCCTATATTAACCATACTAAACTTTTTTAATACTCATTCGACTTATCTATACAATTATTTTCTTCAAGATATTTTTCTCCATTTTCAGTCAGTGTAGGACCGACTTTGTGTAAATGTGGTCTGTCATCAGCCCATTGAACTCCAATCAAATAATTTTCCCTTGTAAGAAAATTAACTGCTTCATTAAAGTCATTTTCACTAACGCCAAAATCATTTTCGGATAATGAAGTATTGCCAATAGATACTTCTTTCAAGATAGCACATCTTAATTCTTTCTGATCCATCTCCAGCCTTGCCATAGGCTGCAATACTTCTTTTTTTGACTCATAGCTATAGTACATTTCATTAGACAAGCTTTTGATTACAATAGGGAGTTTTTCTTCACTTTGATTATATTTTTCTAATAGTTCCTCTTTGTTGGCTACATAACCATCTAGTGTTTCGATTGAAAGATAACCTAAAGTTATATTTTCCCCAAAAAGAGTAATTTCGCTTAAATCTTGTGAAGTTGCCTTAAAAGGAAATTCTTTCATTTCTACAAATGTATTTAACTCCTCTTTGGAATTTAGATTAAAAAGGAAACTATATTTGTTTATTTTTCTCTTTCTATTATTCACTACATCCAAAGCAGCATCGAAATTTTCATAATCTAGCTCATTTATAGTTTCTGGTAATTGTAAGTATACGCTGAAATGATTCTGTATTTGAATTATATTAGCGTAAAAATTTTCTAATTCACTTACATCCACAAGAAATTTTTCATTCCAATCTCTAGCTTCATTTGGATTCGTTAAGGGAATAACGACTTTATCTGTTAGATTGTTTAACATTAGAGTATAGTCATTTTTAAGCCATTTTTTAAGGAAAGAAATTGCTTGGTAACCTTTATACATATCACTTGAATATTTGAAGGTTATATTAAATGTCTGTACATCATCTTGGATTCTTACTTCAAATGTAATAACTGAATGTTTTATGCGAATTTTCAGTCCGTTTGTTCCTTGAAATACTTGGCCCTTTATCTCATTTAGAATATCTCCTGTTTCTTTAATAACAAAACAAGCATCAAACTCACGATCAGGATTTCTAATTAACTTTATGCTACCTAACCTATCTTTAGAAAAGGTAGGCAGGTTTATGCCTTCAAATTCTGAAGAAAACCCTGTAATTATGTCTTCAGGTAACTCAACTTCCTCTATGTCTACATCATTTTCTAGGAATTTTCTTAATGGAATTTTATCATTAGCAATCGTGTTTAGTTTTAGGGATAGCCTTTTCTCTTTATCCTTTGCACCTAAACCCTTTAGTAATATATTTCCATCATCAGAAAATCCAAATTGAGCATTTAATCCTTTCTTTTCTAGTAAAGGCTTAACCTCTTTAATATTTAAAAAACCAGCTTCTGTATCGTCTAGTATTTCATTTAAAATAGCTTTGTGGACTTCCTCAATTATTTCTTCAGTTGTCATGTTAATATATGTAATATTTTTTTCATTTAAAACCCTTTGCTTATAGTCAGGGAAATTAGGTGCAACCAAAAAACTTTCATGCCTGAAATCCCCTAAGTTCTTAATCATGTCATCTAATAAAGTAAGCGCGTTGGAATCTTCAAGAGAATAACCAATAAATAAGATAGATTTTTCGTTAGCCAAAGTTTTTATTTTACTCCAAACTAATTCATTATCATTTTCAAAATTATAAAATTTACGATAATCAGTATTAGTCAAAACTATGGACGTAGGGTCTTGGATGTCACCGTGGATTTTAAAAATTTTAATATTTTTATTTGCTAGTGCTAGATGTGTATTTTTATAAATAATTGAAGTTTTATTTCTTCCGTAGGATCTTTCAAATAAATCATCATAATTAGTGGTAATTATATTTTTTATTTGAATTATTTCAGTCAATTTTTCATGTACACTTAAGTCTTTTGGTTCGACATTAACATATTTATCTAAAAGTCTAAATAATTCATTTTTCAAATTCCCATTCATTTGTACAAACTCTTCAGCTATTTCCGGTAATGTCCGCTTTTCAAATCTTTCCCTATAATCTTCAGGCATCTCATTAATTATTTCTTGGGCAAGTTCTGCACCTGTTGGAATTCCAGTATATCGGGAGAAACCCGCTCCAGCCCAAAGTATAACTTCGCCCCTTCTAATTTTTTTTATTAATTTTTCTATTGAATATTCCATATTAGGCTATTCACTCCTTTATTGTATAAATGATAAAATTCTACAAAATTTTACATAAACCTTTAAAATCTATAAAAAATGTTTAGTTAGGAGTTCCAACTCACTTTTCAATTTTCAAATATCAAGAATGTAAATTACCCCCGGCTCCTCATTGAAAGGTTAGCTACTATTCAATGGCCACTTTGTTCTTTCATCTGAATAAAGTGCTAATTAAGGGAAATTTATTAGCCTTTTATTGCGTAGAATTATTGCGCGGAATTATAATTCTATGCTATATTATCATTAAATTAATAAGAAAAAGGTACATATTCACTTGATTAGTGGCCAGAAAATATTGCGTAGAATTATTTTAGGAGGAATTAGGATGATTGATAAGTTTGTTTCGGAAGGGTTAAGAGGTAAGTCTGCCACAACTATTAAGACATATGCTCATGCCTTAAAGCAGTTCGAGCGATGGTTAGACGGATCAGGAACGAATCTTAATGAGTATTCTAGGTCAGATGTCCAACAGTACATTGACTACCAAATGAAAAGGAAGCAATCAGCAGCAACAATCAATAAGGTTTGGAATGCAATAAAGAAGTTCAGTAATTGGAACAACAAAGCAGATACGATTGAAGACATAAGTGTTATCAAGCAGCAAGACATAAAGCATGAAGCACCAAGTAGCCTTAGCCAGAATGAACGAAGGGGTTTAATACGGGAGGTAGACCGGCAAGGTAACAAACGGGATATTGGCATCATTACTACCCTTCTCAATACCGGACTTAGAGTTAGTGAACTTGTTAGCTTAGATGTATCAGACATAGAGATTACAGAGCGCAAAGGATCACTTAGAGTGATAGGAAAGGGTAACAAGGAGCGAACAATACCATTAAACAATGAGACTAGACGCGCAATAGAGAAGTACCTAGAAGAACGGTCAGGCAACGACGAGGCTGCTCTATTCATAAGCAACAGAGGTGAACGGATCAGTGTTAGAAGTGTGCAGCATTTAGTTAATAAGTTCGGCTTCAATGTGCATCAGTTAAGGCATACATTTATAACCGACCTAGTTCGCTCAGGCAAGGACATCAGCCTTATTCAATCATTAAGCGGCCATAGTTCAGCAGATATGATACTAAGGTATTCAGCGCCTTCTGAAGACGATAAGCAAGCAGCGGTAGAAGACTTATATAAATAGTAGGAAATAGGAATCGGTCGAGCTGGCCGGTTCTTTTTTGTTCAGAGAATCGACTAATGAGGAGGGTACAAAATTGCGCTGTCCTAATTCATCTCTTATCTATCAGTGTATTCTGACTCCTTAAAATTCAGGAGTGAGAATCAGGCAGCTCTAATGCTCAAGATTGAGCCGTGAAAATTTGACTCCCTATGAACCCAAAATTGGGGAGTGATATTTTGACTGCTGAAATTTCAGCCGTGAGAATAGATCAGCGCATAACTTCGCTCATTAATTCCCTTGCTGCAATCGAGCCTATTTATTCCTCGTAAGTTATGAGTACCAAGTTGATCCAGAAATTGAATCTTCGTTTCTTGTCATTCTTCATATTATATTTTTTCCGCATCGTTTTTTACCTATTAACAGAACGTGTGCGGTCGTGTCTGTCAAGTGAATAACCCTTACACAAATCCCCTATCCTTCCTCACCTCAAACTTTTTCAAATAAAACGTAAAAATAGCAAAAATAGGTGAGATTTCGGGACAACTTTTTCGTATTAATGGAGTTTAGATGAAAGACCTCCAATCCTTTCATCAGGCTTTTTCAAGAGGGCCGTTACTCCTTTTTTAATACAGGCTAATGAAGGGCTCGATAAATTAAAAAATAATCGGCTTACCTTACAAACCTTCGTTAGCTCTGTATCTTTTTTTGATCGTATTCAAGCAAATGCGAACGTCCGAAAAATTCAATAAATGTAATTTCCTATTGATTAACGTATGAAGCATGAAAACCTTTTTACAACGAGTTCTTATTCACTCGTAACCGATGCTCTCGAACACTCGGAAGATTTCTATCGAGTAATGACCAGCAAAAAAGACATCAAAATACATCACTTCTTACATAATTACAAGTCAATCAAGACGATTAAAGAATCAGAAAGGTATGAATCAGATGAACAAACAAAAATATTATCCACTTACTGAAAAATTAACTTTTTCCACTTATGACTTATATGAAGCAGCCTCATTATTATTCATTCGTGACGTTGAACTTGGACTTTTAAGTGTTGAGAAGAAAGACGGAGAGTATTTAGTCACGTATCGAGTTAACTATCCAGAATCCATGCAAACAAAAGTAGATCAGACGCGCAAAAAGTATCGCGAAAAGACTTTGATGGTAAATGTGCGCTATCTTCACTCAAAAATCACATATTTGCTGCATTTGCATCACAAGAAGATCAAGGAATTCAAATTGCATCAGGAAAGGGATGGAATGGATGATTAAAGTATTTGAAACGACTGATATGAACAAAGCAGCTATTTTGGCAACAGTGGAAGGAATCAAGATCGGATTATTAACGGTAGAAATGGTAGACGGAAGGCATCTAGTATCTTACCGGAACGAGTACGATGAAAAAATGCAGCCGGTTGTAGATGATCTGATTAAAAAGTATGACCAAAAGACTTTGATGATTGATGCTAACAAACTTTGTTTTCATCTTTCATTTTTAAGGTTCCTTCATAACAAAAAGGTTAAGGAATTTAAATCAAAAAACTAAGGAGAGATCATTTTCATGGACACAAACGGTTTTTGGGCAGTGAGGCCCGATATGCTAGGTTACGGCAATTCAAATAACAGCTTTTTCAATTATCAAGCTCAATCAATCGACGGGGCAGAAATAGCGGATTATAACAGGATCACTAAAAACTATGATCCGACTACAATAACCCTTTTATTAAACGGACAGGGTTTCATTCCAGTCAGTGATAGGCAGCGGTTTAATGAATTGCATCCGAAGTACGGTAACGGCAAGAAAGAGGAATCAGGAAGAAATGAATCATCAAAGGTTAAAGTGGATGATTTTAATCGGGATTCGTCCTCGGAGAGTCAGAGCTATTGTGTTGAAGAGATTAAGGGAATGGAAGCTGATGAGGAAGCAATTGAAGTAATTGAAGTACCGGATGCCTCACCAGAAGATAAGGAAAATGATAATCCAGTTTTGGATTCTCGTCCTAAAGGGAAAAAGTCAAGGCTAAAACGGGATATTGTATTAACTTATGACGGGTTTAAAGAAATATCTTTATTGTCACAAAGACAAAAAGAAAAGGTTCAGGAAGGGAAAACGGGAGGATATGAGTCGATGCTTCATACTTTAAAAACAAAGATTGTGCCAAATCTTATTGAAAAGTACAAGGATGAATTTAAAAGGAGTACAGCTCAGAAAATTCGTGATGCCATTTACCTATTGGAATTCATTCATGCCTTTAAATTAGGTGATCCAGCTGCGAATAAGAAAGATGAATCATTAAAAGGATGGGCTTTTCCGAAAGATGAGTTAATCATCGAACAAACAGGGATTACAAAGAACGAATTACCTAAGCTCAAAAAAATATTGGTTGATGAACGTTTGTTGGTAATTAAGAAAAGAAAGCCAAAAGGCGGAAGCGAAAAAGACTTTTATGTTCCTTTCTACTTCCCTTATGACGAAGACTTACAACTCTAATTTATTAAGTGTATCCCTTTAAGAGGAGTCATGTGTATCCTTTCGAAGGGAGTCACCTGTATCCTTTCAAGAGGATACTAATAATAAAGACCTTAATAATAAAGAATTTAATAATTAGTGAATAACCTTATTATCTAAAAAATTGTATGTACGAGCAAGTTGTTCTTTCGCAATTTCAATTAAGTGGAAATTAACACACAAGCAGATAACAGACAGTAGGCTAGCCGCCAGCAGCTTACGCATCTACGCAAGACATAGTGAGTGAGTGAATATAATCGCGTGATAATTGGAGGAAAAAATATGTTTACTATTGGTTTCTTAATTTTTTTGGACAGCTCATTAGCAGCATTTGTATTAATTATATTTGCAATGTACAAGGACACACAAAAATCGTTAGAAGAGACAAGTAAAAAATATATGGAAAAATATTCGGAGGTAATGACTGATTATGAAACTTAAAAAAAATATGTATTATTCAAGAGAAGATTTTAAGAAGCACATTTGCACAATTGTACTTGGAAGATATTTATATGACGGATCAACAGAGGTATCTTTCCTTGAAGTAGCAGAGTACATCGGCGTTAGTCCCGATTCGCTTCGAATGAGAAAAAAAGATGCAAAGGTTATGGCTATGTTAGAAGCTGAAGGGATCGCGGTTATAAAGGTGAAAGGTGTCAACCATTATCATTTATCAAATATTGAACTTTATACAGAGGTTGAAACTGAAGAGGAAAACGAGGAAGAAGTAAGCAACACTATTGTACTTTAACGTGTAAGCGCCTTTGCCAAAGATAATAGGGGTGAGAGCTGATGGAACAATTCAATCCTACCTTGCCCTTCCCTTGGCTTATTCTTGGCTAAGGCTAAAACGTGTTCATGAATATTGGGGTTTCCCAATACATCAAAGCACGTTAGACAAGTTAAGATTTGATTTACCGCAATTAATTTAAAAGCTTGTAGAGACGATAATTAGCGAAAGGTTCGGTAGAAGTCATTCTCCCAAAATTATAACATTTAGTTATAACGAATCGGGAGGTTGATCAGAATGGATAAGGAAATTTTCAAGGATATACAAGGATTCGAAGGTTATTATCAGATCAGTAATAAAGGCATAGCTAAAAGTGTAGCAAGGACGACTATTAGATCAGATGGACATAAACAAACTTTTAAAGGGAAAATCTTAAAGCCTTCTGAGAATGAATTCGGATATATGATCGTATGTTTATCTAAAAACGGAAAGGTAAAAATGATGAGAGTTCATCGCCTTGTAGCCTCCGCTTTCATTCCTAACCCTGAAAATAAACCTGAAGTAAATCACAAAAACGGAGTGAAGTCAGATAACGAAGTATCTAATCTCGAATGGAGCACTAGAATGGAGAACGTACGACACTCCTGTGAAACGGGCCTAAAGAAAGCATTTAAAGGTGAAGAAAATTATAATTCTAAACTAACTGAATCTGACGTTATGTTTATTAGAAAGAATTATACTCCTAGACACCCAAAATTTAATACAGTAGCTTTTTCAAAAAAATTCGGAGTTCATAATACTGTTATATCGTCCGTAGTTACTTTCAAAACGTGGAACCATGTACAAGTTCCAATCAAAATAAAACCATTTCAATTGAGCCTATTTGATTAGCATATTTATTTTCCATCAACAAATGGAAGTATCCGTATTAGTTAATAAATGCCTTCCTAGCAATAGAGTTTTTAATTAGCATCGTGACCATCAGAGGTATCAGTCAATGATTATATGTAATGCCGGTCATTAGTGGCTGGTGTTTTTTTATATCTAGACATTTCTGTTCGTGATTATCCTCACCATTCAACCAATTTCTCGCTCCTTTGTTAAAAGAATCGTAATTCTAACTTAAATTAAAACATCCTCAAATCCATTGAAAATAAAGGCTTTTACAAAAAAAACTTATCTCTAAATTAATTTCATTTTTCGTGATGTTAGCGAGAAAAAAGTGAGCTTATTCCGTATTAATGGTATATGTAAGCACTAATAAATCGAAGGTGATAACGTGGCTGAAAGATTAGGTAAGAAGGAATTCATCGATCGAATAATAAGAAATGTTATCGGAGAATGGCATATCAATCAATCTTCTTTATCATTTAAAAAAATCGCCGATTTGATCCGATGCTCAGAGACGAATATATACGTACGTTCTCGTGATAGGGAAGTCATTGAAGCTTTAAATAGAAGCAATATTTACTTAAAAGAAATCAATAACCTCAAATCGTTTGTTTATCAAGCAGAAGAATACCGAGGAATACAGGAGGAAAAAAATTATGCCTAAAAATTGGGATTGGTTAGACGGAATCGAAAAATTAGAAACCAATCATGTACTTGCAAGGAAAGAAAATGAAAACGAGGACTTAAACTGGCTAACAGCTGGAGATGAAACTGATCACAATTTCCTCGAAGGCATAGAAAAGTTAGAATCTGCGGAAGCAACTCCTTTAATGAAGAGCTTTGTTAGACAAGGCATTTTAGAAATTGTAAAAAAGAAAGCAGCAGGTAAACAACTTACTCAGCCGGAGCTAATCGTCTTGCAGAATTTCATAAAATCATTCCCTGACATAGATATAAACGAATTGGAGGAAGCTGCAAATGCCCTTAAATAAATTCTTGGGAATAGAATACACACGGTATGGCGATGCCGCAAGTACACATGACAGGGAATTAACGGACAAGGTAATTGTCAAGGGATTAGTCACCTACCTAAAACGTTACTACACATGGGATGGTAAATGGAATGGCATTTCCATAAACGGTAAATTTCCTCCCAAACATGATTTCTTTATCACAGCTCAAATCAAGCCAACCCGATTTTATGAAATATTCAAGAATTATGATCGAACCGATTCCTTTATGAGTTATTTCAAGGAATTTAACGTACAGGCTACACTAGAACACGGCTCTTTGTCTCTCGTTGATCTTGAGCATCCGAAAAATATTAATAATTAACCAATTTAAGGAGCCGCAAAGGTTCCTTTTATTATATTAAAATCTAAGGAAGTGAGTAATGTGTCTGATTCAAATGCCCGACGTATAGGCAGAAAATTTGATGTTGATTCATTAGACCTTGTTGAGTTTACAAAAGCAATAAACATTCTCGACAAATTCAATAAACAAGCTGCTTAAGTCACCTAATCCTTAGGCGTGATGACAGGATCAATGGATTAAAAACACCAAAGCTTCGAAGGCCCAAAAGAAACAATCTATTCAGCTTTGGCTTTAACTTCATTCGTAACCGTTGAAAGGGAAGTTCTCATACCCTTAAAAGTGGAATTTCCGTAAAATAGGTGGGTTTTCTTATATTTTTCAAAAAGGAAATTTAAGTTATTTATGTAAAATAAGTAAGAAATTGTGAAGGTTTCTACTTAAACTAACTGGCAGTTTAGTTGAACAATCGTCATTAGCTTTTATTCAACAATCAGGCCATTTAATGGAGGAAGAATCTTAAATAAAATTTAATACTTATAGTAATGATAGAGTGGTGTAATATGGTAACTTCATTACTTACCTTTTGTAAAATTTGGCCATGATGCTGGTGAGAATTCTTGAGCACTAAACAACGTCCATGGCTCTTCACTACAAAAAGTAAAACAATTTTTAAAAGGAGAAGGGAGAAGACTATATGAAAAAAACTCCTTTCTTCTCGAACGAGACGAATGTTGCTTCCGTTTTTCAAATAAATACAATCTTTGCACCAGAGACAATTGTTTATTGGGTAGCTCCAATTTCTTGAATATGCACATCCACATTAAGATGAATTGGCACGTCAGGATAATTCTGGTGCCATTTATGAGCCTCCCAATCTCGTGTTTGACTTCTAACAAAATCCCCTATTTGGAGGGGATCTATCTGTAGTTTTTGAAATGTATGTAATAAAGACTTTCCTGTATTAGTAATCTGCTTCTCGAAGCTTCTCTCGAGATACAATCGATTTTTTTCCGTTAGGTTAAAACCTGAGTATTCTGTAACTGTTCCATTCAATGTTAAATTGATTGTTATCCCAGGTTTTTTTGAACTGCCTTTAATTTCATAGCGAACTTTCGAACCTTGGTTTCTCACTGCAGCGTATGAATGATTTTTCATTTTTACTTGATGGATACCATTATTAGCATCATCAACCATTAATCGAAAGACCGGCATTTGTTTCAAAGGGAGTGTTGTTACATATTGGTTTTTTCTAAATAAAGCTAAGCCAGAAATTTTTATACGCTCCTTATTTTTTTTTGTATGTTCTTTATACTTTTTAAAGAGTGGCAAGTACGGATCCATTCCTTCTCCTAGCAAAGCATATTCAAACTGATGCAGGTGGGTTTCGGGAAGATAGCCGTTTTGGATGTTACCCTTAATCATCTGATTTAAAAAGATTCCTTTTTCCTCGTTCGAGCTGAAATCTGATTCCAGTAAATCTTTTGCCTGCCCGTCAACGATCGCTAAAAAAATTTTACGTGACATCTTAGGATCGCGTAGAATCGTATCCATGCTTCTCATTAAACCATCCTTAGCCAAGTCTTTACCACAAAGAACAACTGATATTTTTGAGGTGGTAATTGGTTTACTATTCTCTGTTTGCAACATCTGGTGAGAGTTTTTCAATGTGTAGTCCGAAAATGTATATGTAGTGTTTAAGACAGATTGATTGGACTGAAAAATAGGAACAGCTATTGTATATTGGAGTTTATGGTTTTTGGTATTATCAATCCCCATTACTATAGGCAATGCAATTTGATCGACAATCTTTTTTTGAGTACAAGCAGATAATGTTAGGCAAGAAGCCAGCAAGAAGATGATTATCCGTATCATGTCAGGCTTCCTACTTTCTTTCTGAAAATATGCAAAATATATAAAAAAGGAATATAAATATACACTAGGTACAATCCAGCAGTTGACACGAAAGAAGATATAGTTTCGATACTTCGATGATCTGACAATAGACATATTATAATAAAGATTGTGAGCAAAAACACTGGGATAACGGCATATTGTTTTACTGTAAACAAAAGCTTTGTTGCGCGACTAGCAGCCCAAAGCGATAAACTTAAAATAGGAAAAACCCGTAGTATTTGAAATGATATCCCAATAAATTCAAAGCGTTCGACCGCAGGCAATTGAACAAATCTAAAGAATGCCAAAGTAGGCCAAATTTCTTTGATTATCTGTTTTTGGGTGCAAAAAGCCAATGTAAGAATAACTGTGATAAGATAAAGTATAGTTGTTGCTATATTGGCAAAATATACCCACTTTTTTGATTTATTTGGTGTTTTTATAAAAGGGTAGCACATAAGTAAAATTTCCACACCGAGATAAGAAAATGCCATGTGCTTTGTCGATTTAACAATGTCTATGATTGAGTGTTGGAGAATTGGAGTTAAATTACTAAAATGAAAATCCTTCGTAAATAAAGCGTAAATAGAAAATAAAATATAATTAAGAAGGCTAAAAAAGCAAACCCCTACAATAACCCGAAACCCTCCTGAAACGATATAATAAGCGAGAGCAAGCAGAACTAACCCCAATACCCAAGTTTTTAACTCGGGAAACACCCATACCTGGACAAGCTCAATAAAAATTCGTAAAACTGTACTACCAAGTAAGAGCAAATATACAATGAAAAAAATACTCAGTAACCCTCCCATCCATTTGCCTAGAAGTTTTCGGTGAATATAGACAAGATCGCCTTGGTAAGTATCGAGTATTTGATACATCATCCATATAATGATATGGAAGCTAATCCCGGTTATCAACACAGCAACCCAAGCATCCTGCCCGGCTATTTGGACAAGCCCTCTTTGAAACGAGAGATAACCCAGTCCAAACTGTATACTGTGAATAATAAAAAATGCTAGAAAAGGCGACACCAAAAATCGCTCGTTTATATGTACGCTCATTGTTTATGTACCTTAAATGTGCTAAGCATGTTATTCATCGACATCAATCCTTACTTTATCTTTCTTTGCTTTGGCATTTTTTCCATCAAACGCCCTAGGATTCTTAGTTCGAAAGAAGCCTGGGCGAAGAGAAAAGTGGGAGTAGGGAGTTCTCACCAGAGAATCTTCAAAGTCCGTTGTACGAAGCGGATAAAAGGGAACCAAATAAGGTATACCAAGTGACTTCAACCGTAACAAATGACAAAGGATAAACATTCCGCAAATAAATATCCCCAAAAGTCCCCATACTTGTGCGGTGATGATTAAGAAAAAACGAAGGACCCGAATAGTATTGCTCATCCTATAAAGAGGAGTGGTAAATGAAGCTAAAGCTGATAAAGCCACCAAAATCAGTAAGATATTGCTAGATAGAGACGCTTGGACAGCTGCCGTACCAAGCACAATGCCTCCAACGGTACCGATTGTTTGTCCTCCTCTTAAAGGTAACCGTATGCTGGATTCACGTAGCAACTCAATGGATAGTTCCATAATAATCACTTCAACAAAAGGTGAAAAAGGGATATTTACCCTTGATGATATTATTGTTTTCAGTAAATTATTGGGGATAATTTCAGAATGGTATGTCAATATCGCAATGTATAAGGAAGTAGCAACAATAGAAAATATTACGCCAAATATACGTATTAGCCTGAAAAACGAAGCCATATTCCAAGGTAGATAGTAATCTTCATATGCCACAAAAAACCCCGCTAGAGGTGCTGGACCGAGAATCGCATTTGGAGATCCATCCACTAGTACGGCAACTTGCCCATATGCCAGTAAGGAAGCAACACGGTCCGGTCTCTCAGTTTCAACTAATTGAGGAAACAGAGATTTAGAATTATCCTCAATCATTTGAATTAACATGGTACTATCCATAATGAAATCAAATTCAATGTCCATTAGCCTTTGGGTCATGGTATTGACGTATTCTTCGTTTGTAATACCATCGATATAGCAAATCACTACTCTTACTTTCGAGAGCTCACTAATAATAATTTCCTTAAATCTAAGTTTGGGAGTGGGCAAGCGTTTACGAATCAGATTCATATTTCGATCAAGTAATTCTACAAAAGCTTCTTTTGGTCCCACTACACTAAATTCGACCTCTGGTGCATTTGTTTCACGTCCTTCAAACAAGGCTGCCTCAACTAAGAGGCATTCATGCTCGCTAAATTGAATCAATACGTTTCCCCGTAAGATCTTTTCTTCTATTTCTTTCCAGTCGCAGGAGATCTTTTTATCAGTGATTGGTATCTGTTCGCATAATTTGCTCAGAGAAGTAACGGATTCGCTATTCAGATAGGGAAGAATGTCCCGATGCAAGATTTCAGGGTCGATTAATGATTTATAATAACTAATAGAATAAGGCTGTGGTTTTTTTTCTTGATGGTAAATAAGAAAGTCTGTCGATTTCTTTAACTCCTGTAAATTAGCTGAGATGGTCATCGCTTGTTGCTCACTCTGTTTTCCAAACCGTTCGTGTCTCATATTCTCACCTGATAAACCGTATTTTATCTTAGTAGTATGCTAAAAAATAAAGACTATTCATATCATTTATAAATTCTCATGGTCAGCCATTTCCTCATTGAACAATCTGTGATTCCCTAGCAGGGAAAAGAGGTTAATAAATCTTGCAAAGTTGTGAAGGAATATACTTACGCTAACGGGTGCTTTACTTCAATAAGGCTATAATAGGACCATATAGGTCCTTTTTGTTAAGATAGAGAAAATAAATCTTATGATTATGCTGATACTTTAAAAATAGACTGATTACCCAGCCCCTTTTAAATAGCAGGGCTTTTTCTTTTTCCTCATTATTATTTATGTTTAATGTTTATACTTCTGTATTTATCCAAAGGTCGAAAAAAATGTCACTTGCACTATAAAAGCCTGAGTTACCATCGGAAGTTAATCAGAGCTTAATGAATTTGCGAAGATGCTCTAAGGTATGATGGATGAAGAGGAAGGGAGAGGAGAGTCGTAATAACTTCTTGAATCAGGAAAAGGGAGAAAATAAGACTCTTCTCCCTGATTTATTTAATATACGTATGACGCTGTCCTTTTTATTGGGCATCTTTTTTAATTTATTTCAGTTTCAAGTAAGAAAATCCTTTTTGTGTATTAACAAATCTGACGAATTGCCTCTTAAGTATCTCAATAAGCTCCTCTTCACCTTCGCCTACAAATTCATGTGTAAATTTAACTACTTTTTTATTTGCCATTTGATGTCCTCCGAAAATACTCCTGATTATTTGAAGTAGTATTGTATAAGCTATCTCAACTTTAGCTTCCGCTGCAACGCGACGCTCCTTGCTAAAGTTTATGCTGAACAAATACCAAATATGCCTGTACCATTAATTTTCCGCTTAATAACTGTTTGAATTGTTTTGCTTCAGGTTATCTGATGAAAGACGATAGTTCAACTCATACCACATCAGTTAATCTACACCTCTAAATTGGAGGTCCAACGGCAAGCGTAATTCTACATAGTTGATTAGGTAGCTTACTTTCATTTAATAACAAACAAAAAATCCCCTCCAGATCAAGGAGAGGAATTATAGGCAGACTTTGCCTTTGTAACTATGAATTAATCAATAAAAATAAATCGATAAAGTAGATGAATTTATTTTACTTAGGATTTTCCAAAATTGTTGTTTCCAAAGCCTTTGTAATCTGAACCAAAACTTGAATCGCCAAAGCCCTTGTTTGTGAATCAAAATCGCCGAAGCCTTTGTCCGCTGAACCAAAACTTGAATTCCCAAAGCCTTTGTCCGCTGAACCAAAACTTGAATTCCCAAAGCCTTTGTCTGCTGAACCAAAACTTGAATTCCCAAAGCCTTTGTCTGCTGATTCAAAACTTGAATTCCCAAAGCCTTTGTCTGCTGATTCAAAACTTGAATTCCCAAAGGAAGGAGGAACACTAGAACCTCCGAAGGAAGAATTTCCAAAATTAGGATAAATATCATAATCCTCAAAATAAACTTCATTCCTTAATTTTCTAACAATTAGATACTTTTTGACATCCTCGTATTGAAGTAATTTTTTATATGATTTTTGATCGAGTTCCTTATAAAATAACCTTAAAGCAGCTCTTAATAAATTTACTTCTTTTACGGGATGCCCGTGTTCAAAGTTACAGAGTTTACTTTCAGATATTTGTAGGATACCGCTAACTTTTCTTCTTGGAAGCCCGTTTGCAAGTCTAACCTTTTTGTATATTTCCCCTGCTTTAATCCAATCTTCTTGATTAGCGTGAATAAATTCTTCCTTTGTTAACATTTTGTCGTTCATATTCATATCAGCCTCGTCTCTTTATTTGTTATTTTTAGAATAATCTATCGAGAAAAGAACTTCTATCGATTCTTTCGGTATTAGTAAGCGTTGATTTAGATGTTTTTGAGGTAGGTAGCCCCTAGGCCCTTGTGACATTCATCTGGCAAAGGCATATCCGAGTTAATAATAATTGTACTTTATTGCATCGAGTACAAGGCCTCTAAATGCCCTTTAACATAAACCGGTATAATTTGTAGCTGAATACTTTAAAGACATTCCAAGGCAATTGTGCAAGACATCTTGATGTATTTTAGCCTATGCCAGATAGAAACAGGAAAAGAGGCTAATTGATTAACTACTTTATAACTACTTAGCAGCTGCTTTTAAATTTTCATAGAAATGGTAATGGACTTCATGATGAATTCACAATATTGTCAAAAGGCGAAAGTCAATCTTTGTCGAACTTTCTAATACGGAGGTGTTTTGATGAAGTATTTTGTTTTATATGTAACATTTAATGATGATTCAACAGATGAATTTTATTTAAAAGGAAAATCAATGAAGCACATGGAGGAGAGAATACAGCGATATTCTAATGGTGCACTTTCAACGAGCAAGTGGACTATTATGACTTCTAATGCTAAATCCAGTTTCCTTCGAGAAGTTGATCCATCAGAATATCCGCATTTGACTAAACATGATTTTGTACAAATAAATGAAAACAGCAGTTATGATGTTTCTGATTTAGCATGAGTTAAATTATTTGTATATAAAAGAAGGAAAATATATCCTTTTGTCGAAATATAGTAAGAGATAAAGGGGAAAAGACAATGACAGTTACAGTAAGAAACGAAAAAGTTTTAACATGCCATCATTGTGGTTACAAAACAGTAATGAAAGATGTGGCTGCATATACACATGAAGAAAATGAGGATATTTGGGACTATTCTTATAACCCATTTAAACCAGTACATGGTATTAGATTTATAAAAGAATGGCATCTATTCTTATGCCCAGTATGTATCAATGTTACTTTGGAATATGTTAATTATAATAGCGAAGAAACTGAAATAGGTGGGAAACCAATAATTAATGAAGAGCTTTTATACCCATTTAAGACAATTGAGGAAAATTATATTCCAATGAGCGTAGCAGGAGCATTCGAAGCTGCATTAAAAGTTAGACAGATTGATGGTGCGATATGTGCTATAGCAATACGTAGAACACTTGAAATGATGTGTAAAGATAAAGGTGAAGAAGGCAAGAACCTTTATTCAATGTTGAAAGCATTATCTGATAAAGGTGTTTTGCCACCAATTCTAAATGATATGGCGAGTGTTCTAAGGGAAATAGGAAATGCAGCTGCACATGCAGATGAGGAAAAGTATAGCAACGACCTTGTACCTTCAATGGTTGAGTTCACGAAAATAATTTTAGATTATGTGTACAATCTTCCCAAACAAATTGAACATATTCAGGATAGGATTGGTAAAAAGTCTAGTGAAAATATCAATAAAGGAAAGGCAATAGTTTTAGTAGACTCCGATCCACAAAAAGATTAATACTTTTACCTTTGCACCCTTCGGGTGCTTTTTAATGTGGTATCTTCTAACAATCGAAATATGGAGTGGAAATTATGCATCCTGATATAGATGAACTAATTGAAATGTGTAGCAGTGAAAAAATTAGGGAGTTTCGTAAACATACAAAACCTGTATATAAATATATGCTTTGTGGCATTTTTAAAGAAATAATTGTTAAAGGTGATTATCTATCTAGCTGGACATATGGCCAAGCAAAATTCATGTCTGTCACGCCGGAATTAATTCCTAATCAAGACGGTCCGGGCTACGCGCAGATGAAACAGAGAGTAATTGGGGAACTAAGAGAAAGCCAATTTATTACTCCTGATCGTGATAGTCAAGTGGACATGATTATTAAGTTTTTCCGTGACTATCTTAATTCATATAAAGAAAACGAAAAAACGCTTTACCTGATCTCTGAAGTAAAAAATATTATTGATGTTAAGGCGCTAATAAAAGAATTAAAAGGGAATGTATTAAAGGACCATCACTGGGTTGATATTAATTTTAAACAACAACCAATTGTACCAACATTTCCAGAGTTCTTTAATTACTTAGATTTAATTAACCTTTGGAATGATTTTATATTAAAGTATGAAAAAGCGAAACAATTAGCTGAAAAAGAAGAAAATACTAGCCAAAATCCTGAGTGGAGAGAATTGGATTATTCTTATTCAGCAAGTCTTAGAACATTAGTTATCCTATCTGTTAACTTTGTGGAAGCATATCTGTATTATTACTTTTACAATATGAAACAAGAGAAAAAATATAATAAACAAAGTAAAGTGTTTAATTTGAAAGGGTACATTCAGGACACCCAAATAGTAGAAGATCTCATTTTTCAAGTTCATACCAATATTCGGGATGATGCAGGCATACAACAATTATTTGAGAATTATGAAGAAATATTGAAAATAAGGAATCGACTTGTTCATACTTCCGCCTTCGTGGATAACTCAAATAAAATAGCTGAATTGCAACCACTTATTAACATTAAACTAGATGATGTTACTTCTTATTTGCAGACGTGTGTGGATTTTGTTATTAATATTGATACCATGCTGCCTAGTGATGAGAAGATCTTGTTATGGTGGGAGTATTTTGAGACACCTATTTTTGCAAATAAAGAAAAAATATCTGTATTAAACATAAAAGCAGCTAAGGAAAAAATCGGAAAATTAAAGTAAGAACAAAGAACCACCAGTCTAGGATTGGTGGTTTTATAATTTGTTAAAGTCCCTTATTCTTATTAAACAATCTTCGTACGGGCGAGAATTTATTATGTTGTTGTCGAAGGTGTTCTTTGTCCATCTGTATATATTTTCTGGTGGTTTGAATATCCGCATGGTCAAGGATTTTTTGTAAAGTAAAAATGTCTCCACCATTTAGAATGTAGTTCCTAGCGAATGTATGCCTAAACATATGAGGATGGAGCTTAGGAATATCGAGCCTCTTTTTTAGTCGATTTAATCTTCTCCTGAAAGCATCAGCAGTAAAATCTTCTCCATAAGCGTTCATAAACAACTGGCAATCGTCTCCGAAGTACTGTTGAGTCTCATCTAGGAGTTGCCTTAATCGTTTAGCAACCTCGCGACTTATTGGAACCTCTCGATGCTTCCTGTTCTTTGCAATTTGAGAGGGAACGAGTATAGCCAGTTCTTTGAAGTCAATCTGATCTGCAGCGAGCGAAAGAGCTTCATTAATTCGAAGGCCAGTATCCATTAATAGAAGGACCAAAGTTTTGTCTCTCCATTGTGCAAAGAGCTTGTCCTCGTATGAAGCCAAAATAGCATCAACTTCCAAGTCGGTAAGCCCTTGAACCTCTTCGTGAGCATCGTCCTTTACAAGTGGGATATTGCTTGTCGGATTGGCCCTAATGATTCCTTCCGTGGATAAGAATCGAAATATAGTGCGCAAGTTCCTTAATCGAATATTGATTGTATAAACGGATAAACCTTTCGTTGTTCCTTCACGTTGAGTATCGCCTTGATAGGGCAGCCTTTCAGTTCGTAGGTAGTTAATGTATTCCCTTATATTTGTAGCGCTTATATCGTCGATAAAGTGTACTTTCGCGCTTAACCAATCTTTAAAGTACCTAACAGTATCATTATAACCCTTGATTGTGCTGGATCGAATACCTTCCGCTTCCTTTGCGCGAATGAAAATCTCGACCGCTTCATCAAGTGTATACCGGACATCACGAGTCTTTCGGTCATTGTTAGGCTGTCGGTCCTTAGAGACTTTAGGACCTCTTTCTGCAATAAATTTACGTCCCATTCCTTGAAAATCCTCCTTTTGAGAGGCCTGAAGTGTCCTATATACACATTTATACAAGTCCTACAGTGCATAAAAAAACACTGATATTATGTACCTCTTACCGGAAAGTTAAATCCGACAGAAATGCGATAATATCAGTGTTTATAAGGGTTAATGTCCCAGAGAGGATTCGAACCTCCGACCTACAGTTTAGGAAACTGTTGCTTTTTGCTATTTATGTATATTCCTTGATTTAAAAGGGTTTGTATGACTGAAAGTGTGAATATAGTTCCTACAGCCTAGTATGTAGTAAGTCCTACATACACTATTATTGATAACAAAGTAGTAGATGTCAATAGTCTCAATGTAAATAGTTATCGTACTATCACACAACTAGAACATATGTTTTGGTATAATCTATTTGAGGTGATGTCATGTCTTATCATATTATGCTGACAAGAAAAGTTACTGATATAAAAGGTCAATCACAAATTCAAGTCCAAGTAATGGATACAACAGCCCCACAAATTATTTATTTCACACTAGACGAGCATGAAAAGGACGACCTGCCGGAAGCACTAAAAGAATACATATGGGGCATTTTGCCGGATATTGAGAACGGCAGATGGCGTTATACCGGGAACTATCATAAATAAAAAGGGATTCAGATGCTTTACTGAATCCCCTTTATTTTTACCTATTGCCTTTTAATGCTGAAACTACTGTTACATTTGTAACTGGGTTATCCGACACGATAAAATTCTTTTGGTAGTTAAGATATTTGTTGACTATTTCTTCATAAGTCCCTGTATCCTTAATGAACTCCGGGTTGTATATAAAACATTTTACATGCTGTATTTGTGTAAACATGGTATCAGTGTGAACCATATCATTTCTTTTGAAAGGTTTTTTACAAACCATACAATGAGGTTGCACTTTTTCCCTCCCCATAAAACACCCCCTTTCTTTTTTAAACATACACATAGGAAGGTAAGAATACTTAAAAAATTAAAAATATACATTAATCGTTCACATGTCATTAAAGCTTCTACTACGAACGTAATTAAAAGTAATAAGGGAAAATACAAAGCTGTCGTCAACATAGATGCATGAGGATTATCTTACGATTTATTGTTTGCCTCTTCTTTTTCTTTCTTAATCTACAGCAGATTAAACAAATTCCAGGCATTCTTAAATAAAAGGTATGGATTTACCGTATCATTCGTTTTTTATTTTGATAAATATTGGTGGAAATTTTTGTTTAACCTTTATACAATCTAAAGGGAATGAATTTGTTTAAGACAATAAACCTTAAATTAATTATTAAAAAGGAGTAATTAAATTGCCAATTTTAGATTTTAAAGAAATTCCAAGAGCGAATGTTACTAACGGAGAACAAGATACATTCGAACTTTTTGCAAGAGATTTCTTAGAAATGCTTGGGTTTGAAGTAGAAACTGGACCTGATCGTGGACAAGATGGTGGAAGAGATCTAATTGTTATAGAAAAACGGACAGGGATTTTAGCAACTACTCAAGTGAGGTGGCTTGTAAGTTGTAAACATAAGGCTCACTCGGGACAGTCTGTAAACGATGCCGATGAGGCAGATATTAGTGATCGTGTAAGAGCACATAACGCGAACGGATTCTTGGGATTTTACTCTACTATAATTAGCTCCCCATTGGGAAGGAAAATTAGTGCTCTTAAATCAAATTTTGAAATTATGATTTTTGACCAAGAAAGAATAGAAGCACAGTTACTTGTAAATAATGAGGCTGCTGATAGTATTGCTCGAAGATATTTCCCTTTATCATATAACAGTTGGAAATTGGAGCAAAATGAACCTTCTAATTTATTTGATCAATATGAGCCTCTCCGATGCGAAAGATGTGGAAAAGACCTTCTTACAAAAGAGGCAATGCAATTATCTCTTATTTGTTTTGTGGAAGATGTTGATTTTGCAGAAAAACATGATTATGAAATATGTAAATATGAAAATATCTATTTTGCGTGTAAGGGAAGCTGTGATGAAATCTTAGAAACATATTATATACAGAAAGGATTTATCACTAAATGGGAGGACATATCAGATATTATGATTCCTAATCATTATCTATATTGGATTATGGCAGTTATGAACCGGATAAGGGATGGCGAGGATATATATTCGGATATACCATATGAAAAATTAAAGCAATTTATTTTGCTGGTCTCACAATTTGTTGTAAAAAACAGGACGAGTGAACAAACTGAGAGATTAAGACAACTAGCTGAAATACCTGAATATTTATAATATATTAATTTGTAAAAAATAGAAATATGGAGGAACTGCAATGCATGACACTATAACTAGTTATACTTCTCCCGGAATCTCGATTAAACCTATTTCTAAAAACTTATTTAAGTCCTGTTTTATTTGGCAGTTCGAAGATATACCAAAAGAAACATCAGGGTTTTATATCATTTACTCACGAATAGATATACCCCTTTATGTTGGGGAGTCACATGACTTACAGAATCGAATAAAACAACATAATGATGGTAGAACAAAAGGTGAGTATAGGAGAATTAAAAAAGAAATAGCTTTACATTTAAAGGGAGGATCCACAAAAAATACAGATTATGCAGAGTTAAAGAAATATTTTTATCGTGTTGAATATTATGAATGTAATTCTCTCGATAGACGTATTTATGAATTATTTTATATGTTAAAGTTTGAGACACCTTTTAATAAGAAACCTAACATTTATTGTGAATTTAATGGTCACAACTCGTTTAAATATGCAAAACAATATCTGGAAGAACACCTTGAGGAATTAGTTTGCTCAGTGGATGGGGACGAGGTAGATCTGCTCTTCTTTATCGAAGAAGAAGCTGAGTTTTATAAAACAGATCCGGTTGAAATAATGATATGGAAGATTCATAACGCAAAATTTGGTAATGAAAGTGATTTTAGGACTTTTTCAAGGGACATATCTTTAAAGACCAAAGACCTTGGAGTTGAATCGATTGATGGTTTGCCTTTAGAAACTTTTTTGCGTAAATTCATTATGGACCCTGCTAATCCGAAGTTACGTGAGACACTTTTTATTCATGGTTTAGATGAATTTTTAAATACATAGATAAATTTCTATAGATATAATTCAAGAAGAATGACCATCATTCCGATGTTCATTTTTTATTTTTCTAGAACTGTGTCTTAGGGATAATTTCCACAAATAACAATTAATTACCAATGAATGGTGCATAGTTCTGTCGTACAATTATCATGAGGTGGTTTATGTGTTTGTTTCACCGATGTTATTACAAAAGGTTGACAAGCCATTTGATGATGAATCATATATTACGGAACTTAAGCTGGATGGTATTCGGCTCATACTGTCAAAGATTGATAGCAAGGTTCGACTATACACCCGGCATAACAATGATGTAACTGCTAAGTTTCCAGAACTATTGACGATAGATATTCCAGACAGTACTGTATTAGATGGTGAGATTCTTGTTACAGACCAAACAGGAAAGCCAGACTTTGAAGCTATGATGAGCCGGTTCATGTCTAAACGAAACGTGATAGAAAATGGAACGTTAAGTTATGTTGTATTCGACGTTATTCAATATAAAGGGAAGTCCGTCACACGGCTCCCGTTAATAGATAGGAAGCAGCTGCTAGAAGAAATTATCTCCCAGGATACTAGTCTAATCGCAAAGGTTAAATATATTGAAGGTCATGGTTCTGCCTACTTTGATTTGGTACAGAAGCAAGGGCTGGAGGGAATAGTCCTAAAGCGTAAGGATTCTCGATACGAGGTCGGTAAACGCAGCCAGGCATGGCTCAAGGTGATTAATTACCAGTATGAGGACGTTTGTATCACTGGGCTTAGAAAGGGCGAATTTGGGCTTCTACTAAGCTTTCTGGATGGTAAACCAGCTGGACTAATGGAGTTCATGCCACCAGCTGAACGGAAGAGCCTTTACCAGCAGCAACGAATTGTTTCAGAGGATGAAAAATTTAATTTTATCGAGCCATTCAAATGCCGGGTGAAGTACCGGAACTTAACTAAAACTGGGTTGCTCCGGATACCATCATTTGTGGAGTGGTAATAAAAAAATAATGAATCTAGAAGGATGAAATCGTAAAGATTTCATCCTTCTTTATGATAGATTATATATATTGGTAAAAAAGTTTTTTGAAAGTGTTGGAGGACTAAAAATGGGTGCAATTATATTTACGTTTATTATTCTTTTATGTATAGCAGTCGTAATCATGTACTTGTTAGTAACTTTGATAAAATGGCGTTCAAATCTTGCAAGAAAGATTGAAATAATTGGCTATACAATACTTATAGCCTCTATTTTATGGACTGCTGTTGCGAATATGACGAATGATATGTCGACTGGAAGTGATTATCTTATTTTAGATGAGAAATTGAATGCTTTGTGGTTTCTGGAAGATAAAAAGATAGCTTATATAAAAGATGGTGACATTGGTTCTCTGCAGGAACAACATGACAGGTGGTATAATGATTTGGTCGATTTAGAAGTTTCATCAGAATATGTTAAAAAACAAGAAGAAATTGCCAAAATAATTAGTTATGGACTATTTGTTTTATCGACATTGTTTATCTCTGCTGGGAGAATTGGTGAACTATTCGTTACAAATTCAAATGAAGAGGAAGTTAATAAGCGAAAATCAAGATATAGATCGAGGTTTAAAGGGCGTAGGAGACTTAAATAGGTGTTGGAGCGTTACGGGCTTGGAGTTTATTCCGAGCCCTTCTTTTTTTACATACAATTGATACAAAATACATTATTTTGACCTCTTCTCAACTTAAACCTTTCTCTTTAGTTTTTGCGTAGATTGTAGACCGTGGGACACCTGTCATTTTAACAATATCGTTGACGCTCAGACCATTAGATTCTCTTTCCATATATAGCTTTAAGCCTTCTTAATGTCTTTCTCAGCCTTCCCTATACGTCCCATGTGTTTGCCCGGGGCTTAAGAGGAAACTAAACTAAGGCAAGAAATTGAAGAACTTATGGATGATGTGTAGGAAGATTAAATGGTGAAGCCCTCTCACTAATTGAAGGGCTTTTATACAGTGTCCAATGGAATCTTTGACACCGGCAGACTGAAGAGCCAATACAGGTAGCAGCAAATCATATCAGAGAATGATAATTTTATTTTTATCGAGCCGATCTTGTGTCGTGTAAAGTATCGGAACCTCACTAAAGTGGGTTGCTTCGACTGCCTTCCTTTGTGGAATGGATTTTAAAGTGAAAGAAATTTATGGATGGAATCGTAATGGTTCCATCCTTTTACTATGATACATATATGAAATTGTGAAGGAGTGTAAACTAATTACTCAAGCCGGTTTGAAAGTGGGATTAGATTAAATAGGGCAGAGTTAAATGTTAATCTAAAAATATATAAAAACGGAAAAATAGGAAAATGTTAGCAGGAAACCGGCTTAATATGGCGAATTATTTAATGGCATTAAAAAAAATAAATTATTATTGGAAACTAAAAAAGGAGTAGTTTATGTTAAGGAAAAAAATTGAAGAAGTAGTTGCACCAAATAATCAAAATAAACTATATGGAATTTTATTATTCACAGAAAAAGATCCTACTTTAATTAATATGTTAAAAAATGAAACCTATTATGAGGCTATTAATTTGAGGTCTGGAGAAGAGTTAGATATTTTTGCGACAATGTTATTTAAAGGAACTGAAAGATACCCAAAACCACGCCCTGGTGAAATGTCTTTTATGTTGCCTATATGGGTGGAACCGAGACAAAACGAAGAATTATTCTCACTATTTGATATTAAAGATAGTAGAGAACTTCCCCGTTTTGTGCTTTTTGGGGTAAATAGTACTGAAGAGGGAGTAGAGTACTCTTATTATCATAAAGCAAAAATAAATACAGAAAGTATTGAAACTGCATATAAATCAATTGAAGAAATTATAACAATTGCAACAGATGCTGTAAAAACTCTAGAGGAAAAAGGGAGCTATAATCGTGATCAGCTAGAAAAGCTATTGTCAAAAAAATTAACCATTTCAAAAGTATGGACAGGATTAAAAGAAATCATTAAACGGCTTCCTTTTGGAGCTTTACTAGGTAAAATATTCTAAAATTCACCATTATAGGCAACGAGCAGTAATATTGCAGAGCTTGGAATTACTCCAAGCTCAGTTTACGTGATTCTTCAATTACAAAGGTAATCCATCATAATCCTTGCTCCTTAGCCTTAGCGTAAATTGTAGACCGGGGAACGCTCGTCATTTTTACAATGTCATTGATGCTCAATCTGTTTGATTCTCTTTCGGAATAGAGCTTTAACGCCTTCTTAACGTCCTTCTCAGCCTTCCCAACACGCCCCATGTGTTTCCCTTGTGCTTTCGCTCTCTCACGACCTTCTGCCGTTCTATCGGCTATTAGGTCACGTTCAAACTCAGCAATAGCTCCTAACATGGTAAACATAAGTTTCCCAGCTGGGGTTGAAAAATCAATTTGTTCTTTAATGAACACCAGGGAGATTCCTCTACTTTGCAGATCCTTTGTGATTTTATGTAAATCGAAGGTGCTCCTGGCTAGCCGGTCCAATTTGTAAACAACTAGCTTGTCGCCTTCCCTTAAATAATCCATAGCCTTCGCAAGTTCCTCACGTTCACTTTTTGCTCCACTTTGTTTTTCCATAAAAATTCTCTCGCAACCGTATTCAGTTAATTTGTCAATTTGCAGCTCTAAGTCCTGGTCTTTGGTTGATACCCGTGCATAACCAATGATTGCCATAGTTGTTCTTCCTCTCTTGTTGTCTAAAAGTCTTATATCTTTTGTACTTTTTATTCTAGACTAACTTCTAGACAATAGCAACAGCAAAAACAGCAACATTTTTGTATGTTTTTGTGGCTGTACAAAACTTATACCTTTAAGAATTTTAGATTGATGATTTTTTCGTTCTTTATATGGAAAGTTAAATAAAGAGGCATAGTGTACAAGGAGTGGATCATTTTGAAAAATAAATTTCCTCTTGAACCAAATACCAAGATAAAAGGTACAGAGCTGACAATCTTAGATTTTTGGAAGTGGGGATATTCGGATATACTTACTAACTCGTTGAGGGGAGTATTTGCAGAATTTCTGGTAGGCGCAGCAATTGGAGCATTAAATCAATCAAGAATTGAATGGGACGCCTTTGACTTGCAATATAAAGATAAAAAAGTGGAAGTAAAATCAGCAGCTTACATTCAAGCTTGGTACAACGGAACACCTTCGAAGATTAGTTTCAGTATCGGGCATAAAAAGAAGTATGACTATGAAACAAATACATATAGCCCAGACGCAGCCAGGAACGCAGATATATATGTCTTTTGTCTTTTAAAAGAAGAGAATCCAGAAATGGTTGATCCATTGGACACTAGCCAATGGGAATTTTATATTGTTTTAACAAATACGCTGAACAGTCAATTTTCCAGCCAAAAGACAATTGCTCTATCTTCACTAAAAAAAGTTTCAGCGCCTATTTTATATGGTGACTTGAGGTCTGTATTTGATAGTTTGGATTAAGAAGCTTCTACTAACAAAGGATTGAAATAATAGTACTAACAACAGTTTTTTTGGTATAGTAAAGATGGACTAGTTTACAAAATTCGGAAAGAGAAAAGTAGTAACAAAAATTGGTGGAGGTTCTATACATATGGCATTAAATGCAGACATAAATTTTACATCAGACTTATTCGACGCAGCTAATAAACTCCGTGGCAGTGTTGCACCGTCGGAATATAAAAACTTTGTATTACCTTTAATCTTCCTTCGTTATCTTTCTTTACGGTATGAGAAACGCCGTGAGGAGCTTCTTGCGCTGGTTAGCGATCCTAACAGTGATTGGTATATGGAAGACCCGGAAATGAGGGAAGAGATTCTTTCTGACGAGGATCAGTACAGGTCAGAACGTGTATATATCCTCCCAACTAAAGCGCATTGGTCACATATTGTTTCAAATGCCAAACAGCCCACAATTAAGAAGATTTTGGACGACGCAATGAAGCAAATTGAAGAGGCTAATACGGAACTTGAAGGGGTTCTACCTCGGAATATCTATCAAGCAAGTAACATTCCAGCAGAAGGTATCTCCGGGTTAATAGAAGTATTTTCAAGGGATGTATTCGGAACAACAAGCAGTGAAGCAGTTGATGTTCTTGGCGCAACATATATTTATTTCATTTCAGAATTTGCTTCAAGTGAAGGACAAAGAGGTGGGGAGTTTTTTACACCAGCTTCCATTGTAAAGCTACTCGTTGCAATGTTAGAGCCAATCTCTGGTACATTGTTTGACCCGGCGTGTGGAAGTGGTGGTATGTTTGTTCAATCAGAGGACTACACTCCGAATAAACATTCATTGTCTTTTCATGGGCAGGAGAATGTGGATATGACTCTTCGATTAGGAAAGATGAATGTTCTAATGCACGGAATTAATGCTGATATTCGCTTAGGGAACTCGCTACTTGATGACCAATTTATTATCAAAAATGAGGATGGCTCCTTCCAACCTATGCAGTTCGATTATGTTATTGCAAATCCCCCTTTTAATATGAAGGATTGGGGAGCTGGTAGAATATCCAAACAGGACCCTCGTTTAATTGTTGAGTACGATAAAGCTGTAAATAACAGTAACGCCAATTATATGTGGACACAGCACTTCCTATGGCATTTAGCTGAAGGTGGAACAGCAGGTTATGTTATGGCTAATGGTGCAATGACTACTAATACTTCTGGAGAAAAAGAAGTCCGGCAAAAGCTAATAGACGATAATTTTATAGATTGTATCGTACAGCTTCCGGAAAAGCTCTTTTATGGGACAGGGATTCCTTGCTGCTTGTTCTTTTTAAGTAAGAACCGTAAAGGAGAAAAAGGCTTTAGGGAAAGGCAAAATGAAATTCTGTTTATTGACGCACGTAAGAAGGGAACGCTGGTAAGCCGAAGACAGAAGGCTTTGACAATAGAGGAAATCAATGAGATATCATCTATGTATCATGCATATAAAACCGGCGAAGGTAAATATGAAGATATTCAAGGGTTTTGTAGAGTATCTTCAATTGAAGAGGTTAGAGAAAATGACTATAAACTTACTTCTGGAATTTATGTTGGAGCCGAAGAGGTTGAAACAGATAATGTCCCATTTGAAGAAAGGATGGGAGCATTGATAACAACACTGCAAGAACAATTTGATGAATCGAATCGTTTGCAGGAAAGGATTATGCATAACTTGGAGGGGCTCCTATGAGTATACAGTGGCAAGAGTATACATTGGATCAGGTATGTAGTATCACTGATTGCCAACATAAAACAGCTCCGACCGTGAACTATGTTACCCCATATAAAATGCTTAGGACTTCTAACATAAGGAACGGAGAAATAGATAATAAAAATGTTAGGTTCGTTACAGAGGAGATTTATGAGGAATGGTCAGTCAGAGGAAAACTGGAAAAAGATGATGTAATTTTAACTAGAGAAGCGCCGATGGGGGAAGTTGGAATTATTAAGTCTAATGAAAAATTTTTCTTAGGTCAAAGAATGCTTCAACTAAAAGCAAATAAATCAATAATACTTCCAGATTTTTTGTATTATTCTCTTTTAGCGCCGTATCTTCAAAACCAAATAAGAATGCATGAAGGAACAGGGTCTGTTGTTAGTAATATTAGGATTCCAGATTTAAAAAAATTTAAAATAAAAGTACCAACAATTAAAATTCAAGAGAGAATAACCAATATTTTAAGTGATTTGGATAAGAAGATTTTTATTAATGATTCAATGAATCAAACTCTAGAAGACATGTCAATGACCTTATATAGGCATTGGTTTAATGAGTTAGTTGAAACCGACCAAACTAAGAAGCTTAAAGACTATATCGTTTTAAATCCAAGTATAACAGTAAAAAAAGGAACAGTTTTTAAATTTGTAGATATGAAGGCACTACCTACAAATCAAATGAGTGTTTCTGATGAAGATATTATTAGGAAGGAGTATAAGTCAGGAACAAAATTCATAAATGAGGATGTCTTATTAGCGAGAATAACTCCGTGCCTTGAAAACGGGAAATCAGCATACGTAGATTTTTTAAATGAAGGTGAAGTCGCATTTGGGTCCACTGAATTTCTCGTTTTTAGATCAAATGAACACAGCTGTCCACAGTTTTTGTACTGCTTAGTTAAAGACCCTAAATTCCATGAATTTGCAAAACAAAGTATGGTTGGAACTTCTGGACGACAAAGAATACAAAACAGCGTACTGCTAGAGTATGAAATGCCAGACTTAGACCTAGATAAAATGAGAAGGTTTCAAGAGATAACTAATAATTGGTTTTATCAAGTAAGAATAAATACTATTGAAAATCAAACTTTAAGACGAACCCGTGATTACTTACTTCCACGCCTAATCTCGGGTGAAATTGAATTTAAAGAAGCAGAAAAACAAGTCGAGGAGGTGCTTTAATTGGCAAGTAGTTTATATGAATCTGATTTTGAAGAAACGACCATAGAGCGACTAAGGCGCATTGGTTACAACTACCTCCATGCAACAGAGTTGTTTAGTGGGCGAGAAAGTGTACGTGATGTAGTATTGCGTGACCGTTTAGAGGGGTTTTTGCGAAGGAAGTATCCTTCGCTCCCAGTTGAACAGGTTCCAATCTTAACGTCTTTGTTTATGAATCCGGACGGCGTAACAAATCAGCAGCGAAATGAACGGTTCCATGAAATGCTGACTAAAGGTTTCACTTTTTCCTGGGAAGAGGGAATAGAGCGCAAGTTTGAACATGTTTTTCCGATTAATTGGGACAACTATCAAGCGAACGACTTCTTAGTGGTAAATCAGCTGGCAATAGAGGGACGCTTTTCTAGACGCCCGGACGTTATTATTTACATAAATGGGTTACCGTTAATAGTCTTTGAATTGAAAAGCCCTTATAACGACCAGGCGAACGTGGATGACGCTTACACTCAAATTACAAACTACACCAATGATATTCCTCAACTATTCACTTACAATGCCTTTTCTGTTATTTCCGACAACTTAGAGACACTACACGGCGTTCCCGGTGCGCCGATTGAATATTTTGCAGCATGGAAGTCAATTGACGGGAGAACAGTCGACAACAATGTTGCTAATACTATGAAAACCCTTATTGAGGGTATGTTCCAGAAAGAACGACTTCTTGAGTACATTCGCTACTTCTTGGTTTACATGAAAGATGGAGAAAAAAGATATAAAATCGGCGCAAAGTATCATCAATTTTTCGGTGTAAGATTTGCCGTACATGAAACAATTCGAGCAACAAGCCCAGAAGGAAACCGGAAAATCGGCGTCATCTGGCATACACAAGGTTCCGGAAAGAGTATCTCAATGATGTTCTTTGCTGGAATGTTAATTAATAATCCGGAAATGTTGAATCCAAGCGTGGTAATACAAGTAGATAGAGCTGATTTAGACCAACAGTTGCACGATACATTTGAAATGGGCGTAAATCTAGTTGGAAACATTCATCATGCAGAAAGCGCTGACCAGCTACGTGAGTTATTGAAAAATGAATCGGGGCAGATTGTTTTTTCTACAATTGAGAAGTTCCGGTTAAAGACGGAAGAAACAAATGATAAAGAATCTAAGAAAGAAATAAAGCACCCGGTTCTTTCGGAACGCAGAAACATTGTTGTCATATCTGATGAGGCTCATAGAACCCAATATAACGAAGGAGGTTTTGCAGGGCATTTACGAACTGCGCTACCGAATGCGTCACATATTGCTTTTACAGGTACGCCTATTGATTTTGTCGATCGAAATACAGTTGAGTTATTTGGCAATTACATTCACGTTTACGATATGCTACAAGCCGTGCTGGACAAGGCGACAGTCCAGATTTTTTACGAACCTCGTTTAATCCCACTGGATAACACAAATGCGCAACTAGACGAGGATTTTGAGAAACTGATTTCTCAGTCAGATTCCAATGATGGGCGTACTAAAGCTCAGATAAAATGGGCTGCACTAGAACGTGTAGTAGGAACTCAGCCTAGATTAGAAAGACTAGCGAATGATATTTTAAATCATTTTAAACAGGCAGCTAGTCCTCAAGATAAAGCCATGATAGTCTGTATGAGCCGAGAAATTTGTGTAACTTTATATGACCAAATGAGAAAATTGCCGAATTGTCCAAGGGTTGAAATAATTATGACTGGTGATGTGAAAAAGGACCCGGAGGAGTGGAGGAAGGTTATTCAGCCTGGAAGTGAATACCCTCATATCAAAACAAAAGAAGAACAAGATACCATTAAAGAGAATTTAAAGAACCCAAATCACCCTCTTAAAATGGTGATTGTACGTGATATGTGGCTAACCGGCACGGACATTCCAACTATGAAATTCTTATATGTGGATAAACCAATGAAAGGGCATACCCTCATGCAAGCCATTGCAAGGGTGAACCGTGTATTTCCAGGAAAAGAGGGTGGTGTGGTAGTTGATTTTATTGGAATTGCTCAGAATTTAAAGGAAGCAACAAACAAATATACCAGTGGAGGAGGAAAAGGAAATCCAACACTAAACATAGAAGAAGCTCTCAGTATATTTTATGAACATCTCAGTACTGTTCGTGAATTTATTCCAAACGGTACGGACGTGATTAGCTGGAAAGCGTTCGATAAGATTGAAAGAGAGGATTTTATCGCTGAACTTGTTAACGGGCTATTAGGAGAGCGTCAAGAAGCTTTTTTAACGGCGCAGTTGAAACTTAAAAAAGCTCACCAATTAGTTAGACATTTGGATAAGGTGCGTCAGTTCTCAAATGAAATTACGCTTTATCAACTTTTAGCAACCCAAGTCCGTAAAATTCTTGAAGGTCCTGTTAGAACACGAAAAAAAGAAAAAGACCTAGAAAACCAGGTAACTAGTCTGGTAAACGAAAGTATTGAAGCCAAAGAAGCAATTGACCTGTTTGCTGTCGCAGGAATCGAAAGACCCGATATTTCAATCTTAGATGAAGCATTTATGGCTGATTTGGTCGAGAAAAAGCACGTAGACCTTCGATTGAAGTTACTAAAACAATTACTCAATGACGAACTTAAGTTAAAGCTTAAAAAATCTAACCCAAAACAGAAGTCCTTAAAAGAGGCGCTGGAAAAGGCGATCAGCGAATATCATGACCGAGTTATTTCTGCTGCTGACTTAATCAGAATGATGATGGAAGTTCGAAAAGGAATGGAAAATGAGTTGCGCTTCCAGGACGAGCTTGGTCTTTCAGATGAGGAGATAGCTTTTTATCATATTATCGAGAACCTTGGTAACAAGGCATTTACAAACGACTTTATAGCGAACTTGGTTCATAAGGTGCTTGCAGCTATGAAAAAAGAGTTTAAAGTAGATTGGACTAATCCACACCGTTCGGATGTTCTCTCAAAGGTAAATCTAGCCGTTAAGATGGTCTTAATAAAAGAAAAAATTAGTGGGGAACAGTTGAAGTTTTTGACAAATGCGCTGGTGGAACAAGCCAAAGAACAATACAAGGATTGGCCCAGGAATTTCGCGTAGTTCTTTCATTAATTACGGGAAATACAAAATATGAACAATACGAGCGCCGATATATTATCGTCGCTTTTATTATGTAACTCTCAGAATGGGGATGATTTTTTGGAATTTGAAAGGATACCAAAAGTCTTAAAGAGATACGACTTCGGTTCAAAAATGGCGATATGCCAAAGAAATTCGATGGAAATTATGTCTACAAACGGATTAATAGAGGTTGATAAACTCAGAAAAAAGGCACTACCTTGGGAGCTGGAAACCTTTGCTTTATTTTCAGCTACTACATTAAATGAGTATTCAAATTTTAAGTTTGCAGATAAAAAGGACATCAGGCGTTTCTATGAAATCATTTCTGCTATTAGGGAATATGTACATCCACGTTTAAAGTTTGCGAAAGAAAACAATCAATTTGCCGATTATTTTATGATTGTAACAGGATTGAATCAATTTCAAATACAAGAGGATATATATTATAAAATTTACAGATACAAGTATTTGTTTAATTTTAAAAACGCTAATGTTGATATGAAGAAACAGTTCTTAAAGAAATTTGGCTCTGAATACGAGGAGTTTATTAAATTGGGATTTACTATTAATTTCCTCTTTGCAAATGAATTTGTAGACCCCAATATCTACTTATACTTATTAAAAAAATATAACCATGTTGTTACCAGGTTGCTCATTGAAAGGGAAGCTTATGTTTCCCTTCAAGAGAACATAACAAGAGATATAACACAGTATCTTTATGGTTTTAAATATTTTTATCAATTCCCGTTCATTTCTTATCAACAAACAATTTATCTGCCATTGCCACACCTAATTATGCATTCTGTTACATCATCCCTTTTATTTCGATTAACTGAAGGAAACGGGAGTTTACGTCAATTGTTCGGAAAAGAAGTTTTGGAAAACTATCTTTTCCATATTTGCAATTTATCCCAGGATTTTGATGAGGTTGCTTCAGATCGACCATATAACTACAAAGGGGGAGAAAGACGTACATTAGATATAATGATTAGAAAAGGGGAACAATGCTTCATGCTGGACAGTAAAAGTATGGTTCCCAGCGCTTCTTTACGTGATTTGACAGAGAAGGATTTGGAAGGCACCCTTGACAGGTTGGTTAAATCAGTAGTCCAGGTTTATCGCCATTTGGTTGAAAGATTCCAAACTGAATACTTCCCGTTTGAGGAAAACATTAAATTTAAAAAAGAAAATGTTTTTGGTGCAGTTATTTTGCTTGAAGATAGCTTTTTTAGAAGAGAGAAAATAATGAAAAAGGCAGCAGAAGTATTAAAAATCAATATTGAGAGCGATGAATATAAGTATCTTTGTTCAAATGTTAAGGTATTGGGACTGTACGAAATAGAAAAGATGATATTTCAAGAGGAAGAAATATTTCAATTGCTAAAGGAAAACCAAAACAATAAACAAAAATGGTTTGATTATACTCTGTTATATGGCTGGGACAATAAGGAAAAAAGATTAATCAAAGATATTAATCAAGTAGTCGAAAATATTAAGGATGTTTTAAACGAATTTATAGACGAACTAGGCGAGGAAGGTCTCATCGCAAAAAGTATTTAATAAGTGCCAAATAGGATAGCTTCTACATTTTCACCAAGACCTAACAGGTTGTTTAATGAGGAGCAAAAATGAAAGACCACAAAAATGTGGTCTTTTTCATGTTATACGCTAATGGGTAAGCCCTAACTGTTCTTGCTCCTTTGGTGTCTCATCTGAAGTTTTTTTTTGTTAAAAACAATTTAAAGGCATGATCGTGTAATATGCTGCCAAACTTTTATACCAAAGTTATAAGCAATCGGTATCATGGTTTGGTTCCACTTTATGTCAAAATCGGTACCAGCAACATCTCTTATAATTCCAGTGACACTTGCTGCACTTAATGGTCGATTTAGTAATTCAAATCTATCTAGATACATGTACCTTTCTTCGTCTGGTTGTCCTTCATAATCACGGACTTCAACAATACCAGTTGCAATTCCCCTTGCAACAATCCCTACACCACTTGAGTATAAAAAAACAATATCATTTGCTTCAATGGTATCTATGTAATATTTCCATGGTGTATAATATGCTGCACATTTAGCTTCTTGTAACATTGTTTGTTCAGCATTAATATTGTTATTTTTATTCGTATTAATGATATAAACCTTTGCCATTTTTTCTCCTCCAATAAAATTAATGAACTTGTCTAATCACATTTCAATTTAAACAATTCTATAAAACATTTATTTTCTCCTTCATTCATATATTTTTTAACCTTTGAGCATTTGGTAGAACAATTTAATTGTAAAACCATGCTATGTCCTTTTTTTATTCTTCTTTTTCATAAGCTCGTCGCATTCTGTAAAGAGCCATCTCTTTTGCAGCTTCCGGAGTGCTACCATAACAATTCCATACTGCTGTCCTTCCATCTGTAGCCATGACCCTGTATTCGTCCCCATGAACAAACACTTGGTATTTTATCTTTCCACAACGAAAATACCAAAACCAATCCCAGGACCTTCTAAGCCATTCGGGTAGTACTATATACACCGTAAGCACCTCGCCTTCTCATTAATAATTCGGTATTGAGCAGCTGGTCCCTATTGGTAGATGTGTCAGCTTCGTTAAAATTTATTTATTTTTCACCCAGCAGTGGAAACAAGAAGGATACCCTAATTAGAGTGGTTATATCAAACTAAGGAATGGACCACAGACTTGTTAATGATGATTAGGAAAGAGGGATATTTTTGAACGGATTATTAGAAGCGAAGCCTACCATTGCTCGTATTAAAACGCAGCTTCTTGATCTTGCTGGGGAGCTCATTTCTGATGATTTAACAGATAAGTCGTATGCAATAAAAAGGATATTGAGGGTCGTGGAGCATATTGAAGAACATGATGTTGAGGTCAAGGAGATTATTGATACTATAGCTATAAAATCAAAATTGATATAAAAACAAACTCATCCCAAGGATAACTGTTAATCCATAAAGCGAAGCTGCCATATTGGTAGCTTCTTTTATATTTGATAAACCAGCTGGACGGTCGAATTTCCTATTATTTTATAGAATCTAGTTCAATAGATTCAATTTAACGCACTGCATGTATCATTATGCGATTAAGTAAATAAAGTATAAAAGTCTAACCTAGATGTTTATGTATAAAGATTCGAAAAAGAACCAAGGTGGTGATTTTTTATGAGCAAAAAAGCTGAGGATTTTCCGGTGGTACTTAACGCAAAAAATATCTCCGAAATAATGAAGGTTTCACTTAGAACTGCATATGAAATTATGGATTACCCGGACTTTCCCCTCATTAAAATTGGAAGGTGCAAAAGGGTGGAGAATGAATCATTTTTGGCATGGATAGAACAGCAAACCTTGAAAAAAGTAAACTAAGAGATTTATAGCATTGATTAAGCAAAATTCGCTCCTTGAAAACTTAATAAACATAGAAAAAGCAACAACCACCAGGTTATATCAACTGGGTGATTGCTGCAGATGTCCCTTTAAAAAATATGAAAGCCGGTGACCCTTTATGAGTAATAATAACATAAATTTCCGGTTTTTAGCCAAAGAAGTAATAAAACGGTTAGATATATTAGAGGTTGCTAAGAATGAGGGGCTTCGCCTAAGAAAAACAGGAAGAAATTACTTTGCAATCTGCCCATTTCATTCAGAGAAGACACCGTCATTCTCTATTAGCCCTACAAAGCAAATGTTTAAGTGCTTCTCATGTGGAAAGGGTGGCAACGTAATTACTTTATTAGCTGCCCTCAGAGGGGTTAATAACGGGAAAATAATCAATCATATGCTAAAGCTTTCGGGCTCGTTAATAATTTGAAAGTAAGTCGGAATCAGCAGCATGAGATAAAGCAGCGAATGATAAAGTTTGAATTTAAAAACAAGGAAGAAAGTAATTTCGATCAAGTATACCGGTTCTTATGCGACCAGGTTCATGCTTTTAAAAGGGCTATGAAACAAGCAAAGAGCCTGGAAGAAAGGAACATACTTCAAGAGCAATATGATATATATAACCGATTGCCATACTATGAATACTTAGTGGGTTGTATGTATGGCGATTATGGGCAAAAAGCCCAGCTAGAAGCATATGTAGCTGGAGAGAAGGTGATGAACGCATGGAACTCACGGACGAACAGTTAGCCTGGTTAGATGATTATAGAGGTAAACAGAAACCTCTGGAAAAAGGATATTTTGAGGAAGCAGATGATGATAAAGGCAGTCAGTTTTTTGACGGTAAAACCTTTATTCCCTCAAGGTTAGGGGATACATTAATTGAACAGTTACCGTTAGTTTATGATGGTAACCATTTATATCACTATGAAAATGGTGTCTATGTGCCGAAAGGTGATTTGTACATTAGAAAAATGGCACATGATTTGTTGGGTGAAAGATTCAGAAGGCGATATGTTGAGGAAGCAATTTATTATATCGAATCTATTTGCTATAAAGAAGTAAATTCTGTAAATGAAAATGACGGTATCATTAATGTCGCCAACGGGCTCCTTGATGTAACTACAGGTGAATTATATGAGCATACACCTTCAAGATTTTCAACCATTCAGTTGCCTGTTAAGTACGATCCTTATGCCGATTGCCCAAATATAAAGAAGTTTTTAAGTGATGTATTGCCGTCAGATAGCATTCAGATGATGGAGGAAGGGTTTGGTTTTCTTATGCTTCCCTCTACCCAATACGAGAAGGCTATGATGTTAACCGGAGATGGTGGAAACGGAAAAAGTAAATTGATTGCATTGGTAGGACATTTTTTAGGAAATGTAAATGTTTCAAATGTTCCATTACAGGATTTAGAAAATAATCGTTTTAAGCTGGCTCAACTATATGGCAAGCTTGCTAATACTTTTGCTGATATTCCTTCAAGTGCCTTAGAAAAATCAAGTACCTTTAAATCTATTGTTAGTGGCGACAGAATGAGTGCTGAATTTAAAGGGAAGGATTCATTTGATTTCACTCCGGTCGCTAGATTGATATTTTCAGCAAATGAGCTGCCAAAGAGCTCTGATTTAACCAATGGATTTTTTAGGAGGTGGCTTATCGTCCCATTTCCTAATAAGTTTGAAGGTAAAAATGCAGATAAGAATTTAATGGATAAGTTAACAACAGAGGAAGAATTAAGTGGGTTATTAAACCTAGCATTGAACGGCTTAAAACGATTGAGAGAACAAGGGCATTTTACCGAAAATGAAACAACTATGACTGCATTAGATAACTATAAACGTGACATTGATAATATTTCAACGTTTATCGAAGAAGAATGTATGTTAGGGGAAAATTACAGGGTAATCAAGAGGAATCTATGGTGTTACGACAGTGGGTAAAAGCGAACAGGCAGAAATAAGTTTTATAACCGAGTGGAATCAAGGGTAAAAGTAAAAATTACCCGACCAAATTCAAAAGCAAAAGAAGAATATATCGGAATTGGCTTAATAAATCCGTTTCATTAAAAATACAAAATGGTGCAAAAAAATAGATTAATATTTTGCACTGTTTTGTTTAAAAGTTGCTATAAAGTTGCTATAAAGTTGGAGTTTAGTTTTCATTATGTATTAAGTGCAAACTTTTGGAGGTCTAGTGCAAAAAGATTCAAACTTTTTTTAATGGAACTTGCACATAAAAACCTTTTAATGACGGGCTTTATAAGGGGTAGTGCAGAAATTCAAACTTTTTTCAACTCTTTATGAAAAAAATAAAATAATAAAAAAATATAAAGAACCAGATAAAAATATTGAATTTTTGCACTTAGCCTATTCACCGGAGGAATAAACGCTGATGAGGTGATTAAAAATGAACACCTTCCCATTTCATTATAGATTTACTGCCAAGGAACTAAAGACGCTTCTGCAAAGGATTACGATTTTAGTTGACAGCCGGGAACAGCAGAACCAGCAAATCCTCGAATACTTTGATTCTAAGAAAATTCCTTATGAATCTACTAAGCTAGAAGTAGGTGATTATTCCGTAAAGCTGCCGAGTTGTCCGGAGCTTGGGATAATTAAAGATATTCATTTACCTATAACCCTAGAACGCAAAAACTCCGTTGACGAATTGGTGCAGACCATTAAAGACAGAACCCGCTTTGAGAACGAGCTTATTCGAAGCCAAAAATTAAGGTTTACACTTTTGGTGGAGGATCCAAACGGCTATGAAAATATACTTCGTGGCAATTACCGAAGCCAATATGAACCTAAAGCTTTCCTGGCTTCGCTGAAATCGTTTGAAACCCGGTATGGATTCTCTACTGTCTATATCCCAAAACGAGCTGCTGGTCACTTTTTGTATCATGAGCTTTACTATTTTGTGAGGAATTACTTGAAAGGGGCTATAAGCTAAAACGTCTGTTAGAAAGGTGGGCTTAATCATGGAAAATTATTTAACCAGAAAGCAACAAGCCTTCGTTCTGGAATATATAAAGGACCATAATGCGACCCAGGCAGCAATACGAGCCGGATATTCAAAGCGTAGAGCGTCCGAAATAGGGTATCAGCTACTACAGAAAACTACAGTTTTAGGGGCAATAAATGCTCTTCAAGAGGAAATTCAGCAGCAATTAAAAATGCAATTTGTACAAGACGCTATAAAGGCAAGAGAGGTTTTGTACGAAGTGATGGTTAACCCAAATAGCTCTGATAGGGACCGAATTGCTGCAGCCAAGGATTTACTCGATCGTGGTGGGTTTAAGCCAACAGAGAGGAAAGAGCTGAGTGGTTCTCGAGGTGCTGCAATTGAAATAATGTTTGTGGAACCTTTAAGTGAAGATAAGAAATAAGGATTTAGTGTTTTACTTCAATAATAAAATGTAGCCACCAATCATTAATGACTGGTGGCTTCTTACGCTTTATAACTTTTTTCCTTTACGATTAAACAATCTTCTTACTGGTGAAAATTTATTATGTTGTTGACGGAGATGTTCAGAATCCATTTGAATATATTTTCTAGTGGTTTGTATATCTGCATGATCAAGAATTTTTTGTAGAGTGAATACATCTCCACCATTTAAAATGTAATTTCTTGCAAAAGTATGCCTAAACATATGAGGGTGTAATTTAGGTATATTTAATTTCTTTTTTAATCGATTTAGTCTTTTTCTAAAAGCGTCGGCAGTAAAATCATCTCCATATGCATTCATGAATATCTGTGTACCTTGCCCAAAATATTGTTCCGTTTCATCTAATAGCTGTCTTAACCTTTTGGATATTTCTCGACTTATCGGTATTTCCCTGTACTTCCTATTTTTAGCGATTTCAGAGGGGACTAATACGGTATTCTGTTGGAAATCTACTTGGTCGACTGTCAGTGTCATTGCTTCGTTAATTCTTAATCCGGTGTCCAGTAATAGTAACACTAAGGTTTTATCTCGCCACTGAGCAAATAATTTATCATCATAGGATTCTAAAATTGAATCTATTTCCTTATCAGCTAAACCTTGTACCTCTTCATGAGCGTCATCTTTAACCAGGGGAATATTCATTGTAGGATTTTTATTAATTATTTCTTCATTGAATAAAAATCTGAATATGGCTTTTAAATTTCTTAATCGAATATTAATTGTACTCACTGATAACCCTTTACTGGTTCTTTCACGCTGGTTATCGCCTTGATAGGGTAATCGTTCGTTTTTTAAATAATTTATATAATCACGTAACGTAGTACTGGTGATTTGGTCAATGTATTCAATATCGGGATTTAACCACTCCTGGAAATATCTAACCGTATCATAGTACCCTTTAATGGTACTCTTCCGTATCCCCTCGGCTTCCTTTGCTTTGATAAAGATTTCGACTGCATTTTGAATAGTATGTTGGTCAATCATTGTATGTCGGACATGATTGGACTGTCGGTCATTGTTTGTATTTTTTTGCCCTCTTTGTGCAATAAATGTGCGTCCCATTAGTAATTTTTCCTCCTCAGATGGAGGCTGTATGTCCTATATACACATTTTTTCATGTCCTACAGTGTAGCAAAAAACAGCAAAAAAACGCTAAATTTATGCTAACTCACTCTACCCTTAAAACAAGGGTAAAATAGCATAAACTCGGCGTTTTCATGTTTTGTATGTCCCAGAGAGGATTCGAACCTCCGACCTACAGTTTAGGAAACTGTTGCAGAAGACTGCTCCTCTATAAACGTTGATATTACGCGATTTATATGACCTGAAGTGTATGTATAGTTCCTACAGCCTCTAAGGAAGATGAGGTTTATGGACGATTAATCGAATTATTTAGTCATCCACATGCAAGGCGTATTGCTAGGGTTTATGGTCTAGATGAAATTGAAGGGAAATATCGTAATACTGAAGTATTAAAATTAATTGATGATCACAATCAAACCCAATATAAAAATAATGTAGAAGAAATTATTAAAATATGCTGGTTATTGTCCACATATCCTAATCTTGTGGAGAAAAGAGAGCAATTAAAAGGATATATTGAAAATAAGGAAATAATAAATCAAATTCATTCAACCATTGTAGGAACTAATACATTTGATGTTCCTGAAGAAGTTGAACATTCTATGGAAAAAGTAATTAGTATTCTAAGGACCGTTAATTTGCCAGAATATATAGTAATGAAAAAGAGAAATGGGGAATCTACGTGACGAAAATTAAAGGATGGAGAATAAATAATATACTAGAACTCACAAAGAGTTTATCAATAGCTCAAAATAAAAAGGCTGAAGAAGTAAGAGAAATGGCAGATAATGTTTATAAAGACATTATAAATGGTCAAAAAGATAAACTTGATGAATTTTATAATCTAATTTATGAGACTATTTTATTGGAAGAACGATCTAATGCTACTAATAATATAAATAAATTCCTTAAGAATCATTATCAAACTGATGAATTTAAAAATGAAGAATCTTATGACGAAGAGCCTGCTAAAAGAACTCTAGGCATCCTTATAGAAAGTAGTTTTACAGCAGAAAGACAAAAGAAATTATCAAATGACTTATTAAATAAATATACTGAAGTACAAAATATCAAAGAAAATCCTGAAGAATTTGCTAATGAATTAATAAATAATGCTGTTGAAAAAGCAAAGGAAAAAGTTAGTATGGAGTTATTTAATTACAGTAAGGAACATTTAGGATTTTCAAATAATATCTTTTTAAATAAGAAAGTTTAATCGCTATGTTTATTGTAGGAAATATTAAATACAATAAAAGGATTTGCCGCTATTAAACAAACGGCTTCAGTTGAATATTAATATTCGACAATCAGTCACTATCCTAATAAAGTTGATTATTTATTGATTGCTAAACAGTACAACGATACTGGCTGTATACAACTATTAAAGAGACGATTACTCCAAAAGTAATCGTCTCTTTCTTACTTAAAGACTAAAAACTAAGAAAATAAATAGCTGTTCATAATCAGTTGGTATTTTTGGTGTTTGAATAGGTAATCCTTAGTTTACAAATAAAAACTAAGGAGAGTTGATTTTATGAACTTAGGAGAGAAAATATTATCAGATTTAGTGGTAGCATTAATAGAGTTATATCCAAATATCGAAGTGGAAACCACAAAGAATAAATTATCTACTGTTCTATCAGAGTATTATATTCAAAAAGTTAAATTAGGAGAGGTGCACCCTGATCTGGAGGATAAAATACAGTTGTTCATATCGGCCAAAAGACTAGAAGGTTTAAGTTCTATTACTCTAGACAACTATCTCCTAGAATTAAGTATGTTTGCTGATGTCGTAAAAAAGAAGACTGAGGACATAGCTACAGCAGATATACGAATGTACCTAAGTCAAGATGGATCCTTAAAAATGAGCACAATCAGAAAGAAACTATCTGTTTTAAAGAGTTTATTTAGTTGGTTGGCTTCTGAAGAATATATTAAACGTGATCCAACTACAAAATTAAAAGCTCCAAAAGATGAGTACCGTCTTCCTAAAGCGTTATCAATCGAAGAATTGGAAATGTTAAGAGAAGCATGTGAAACAGTTATACAACGTGCTTTACTTGAAGTATTGTATGCAACCGGCTGTCGTTTATCTGAAGTTTATGGGTTAAATATAGCTGATATCAGAATAGGAGCACATTAGTTATAGGTAAAGGTGATAAACAAAGGGAAGTCTATTTTTCAATTAGAGCAATGTATCATTTAAATAAATACTTAAAACAACGCGAAGATGACTGTAAAGCCTTAATGATTACAGAGAGAAAACCTTATAGAAGGTTATCTAAACGAGGAATTCAAAGAGAAATAGGAATGATAGCTAAGAAAGTGGGTCTACAAGACACGGTTAGTCCTCATGTTTTAAGACATACGTTTGCAACATTAACATTAAATAATGGAGCTGAACTCGTAGCTATACAAGAGCTATTAGGTCACAGTTCACCAGATACCACACTAAGATATGCCAAAATTACTCATGAACGGAAACGTGAACAACATAAAAAGTATCTAATTCAATAAGGTTTGTTTGTCATTCGACTTATACTGCGCAACAAATAATTTCGTTTATGAAAGAATGTACTTTATTAAAGAGGTTTTATTTATCGGAGGTAGGTGTTTAACAATCAGGCCAGATTGTGGAGGATTATTTTAGAAAATATTTTTGATAGAGTAATGATATAAATTAACGAACCAGAGTTGAATAAAATTTAAAGTTCTTTATATTTAGGATTAATCAGATTTTCAATTATTATTATTGTATTTATAGATTTAACAAATAATGAAATTGAAGGTATTAGGTATAATTTGTCGAAATTGATTATGTAAATTCTGTTTGAAGGAGAAATTGTAATGAGTAATAATGTCCTTTTATTATTTGAAAAATACAAGTCTAATACTGATGCTATACAAACTAATAGAGGATTCCTATATCAGTACCTAAAAACTTTAAAAACATGGGTATTTGATGCCATAAATAACACAGAAAATGAAATTTTTTGTGAAACAGAAGATGATATAAAAGAAGTAAATTATGATGTTAAAAGTTTAAAATTCACACAAGTAAAATGTTACTCTAGCAACTTAGGAACCCAAGACGAAGAGATTGAAAAAACCATCTACAATTTCTTTATTCTTTACAATCTATACCCAGATTACAATGGTCAATTTCATTTTGAAACAAATACAAATATAAAAAGAAATGACGAAATACTTAAAAACTGGTATAAAGATCAAGAAAATATGAGTAATGACCTTATCATTAAATGTAAATTAAGAGTTCAAGAAATATTGAAGGGTATGACAGAGAAAAAAAAGAAATCAGAAATTCAGAAAATAGAAAAAAGGATTGCTAAGCTAGATCCTATTTTGCTTGAAGAAATAGACTCACTTAAAAAGGAAAAGGATACTGTAATAAAAGAATTTAAACCATTATTTGATCGAATTAACGAAGACCACTATCTAGAATCATTTGTTAAAAGTATTAAGTGGAATTTTGAACAAGTAGAAGGAGAAGAAGCTGTCCGAATTATAAAACAGGAGTGTGTAGATAGTTTAAAAGGATATACAGATAAATATACTTATTTATTATTAACTCGATTGTTATCTGAAATATATCTTCGTTCTTCAAATACTAAAGTTGATGATAGAAAATTGAATAAAAGTTTACTTGACGAAATAATTAAAGAATCCGAACAAGAAATGTCGGATAAGAGTGATATATTCATAACAGATTCTTTAAACCAAATAACCGAAAAAATTGATGAACTTAAAGGTTTTGTTGGTGAAGAATTTCATTCTGTGAAAGAAATGTTGGGTACAGCAATAACTAAACCACCAAGTTACGAAATTGAAAAAATGATTAAGATGTATTTAATTAGGATTGAGTCTTTCCTCGAAAATAATATGACTCTACCTTTTCAATCTGAAATAGATAATGATTTGATAAATAACTCCTATTTTAATGATTTTTTTAAAGATCCAACTTGGAAAACAAAAATTATATTACATATTAGTGAATTTGCAAGGGCTTACGGTGATAATAGCTTGATAAGAGAGAAAGGAATTATTGATAAACTTTTGGAATTTAATGGTTTAGATATTTCCTACGACGAATATCGGACTAATATGCGTAAGAAGGTTAATTCAATATTAGCGGAATTACCAGATAATGAAATTACAAAAGATTTTAAACCATCATTATTCCAGATATTTACCCTTTTAAACGATAGATATAACAAAGTCCTGATGATTACCGGTGAATCTGGAGCGGGGAAGACCCATTTATTTAAAACTATGCTTTCATCTCATAGTATAGAAAAAGAAATAAAAAGCTACTCAATTAGAATTCCTTTAACCGTTAGTGACATAAGAGAGAAAGGATTTGAAGAAGTAGTATTATTTAATCTAAATCATTTTTTAGATTGCAAATTTACTAGTTTGTCTGAATTTAATAGTTATGTAATTAATCTTGAAAGAAATGGAGTTAGTTTTAGGGTCATTTTTATTATTGATGATCTACACATTTTATGTATTTCAAATCCAAAGATTTATGATTATATAAAAGAGACAATAAAGAGTTATACGAAAAATGATTGGATAAGCTGGTGTATATCAATAAATGAACTAGATCAATATTTGATAATGGACAATAGTGATTTCTTGAAAGATTATTGTTTCTCAAATAATTCCGAAAATGACGCTCTTAATTTATTTGTTAATATGAGTACAGTTAACAATAAAAATAAAGTGTGTTACAAAATACTAAGCAATTATGGTATAGATACAAATGTTATTGATGAACTTCCTGATAATATAAACATTAATAATAATATTAAAATGTTAATACAAAATCCTTTGATTTGCTATGTTTACGCAAATACTGTCAGTGATAACGAAAAAGAATTGCATAATATCTGTTATTTTGATTTTATAAAAAGGTACTCTAAAGTGAAGAAAAATCAAATGATTCAATACTCTACAAGGGATCTGTCGTTTAATGAAAAAGACGCTAAAATCGATAATGAAATTAATCAAGTTGTAAGTTTTTTAATTGATAATAAGAAGTTGACATATATTGAAGATGAAACAAATAGCTTATTTCAAATCTTAAAACATAGTTATGATGAATTGCGCTCAGTACACCTTGCAAGTAAAAGAATTATAGAAACAAAAGATTTATTTCAGGACCGTAAAGATATAGTCATTGAATTCGTTTTTCCATTATACTGGGCTTTTAAAATACTATTGCATTTTATAGTGAAAAATGATTGGTCGGCGTTTTCACTATTAAGAAAATCATTTATTGAGTTAAAAGATGAGTTATTTATTTATGAATTACTTTACTTAGACACAGATATTGAAAATAACATTGAAATGTTAACTCAAGAGATTTCAAACGGTTTAAACAGCGATAATGGAAAAGAACAATTATTCTTTGTTGCAATAAAGACAAGCGTTAAATGTCAAGGAATAATATTCCATAAATTGTTGGAAATTGAGGAACTCATCTTAAATAAAAAAGAAACTTTCGGTTTATTGTACTTTCTGTTGCATACTAATGCTAGGATTGATGAAAAGTGTAAAGTTCTAGGAAGAAATTTAGAAAGAATTTCAGAGTATGAATTAGGTGTTTACCTTGAGAGTTTATGTAAAGTAATGTTTAATAACTTGAAAGAACTAAAAAAATTAAAAAAGTGCATATCTGAGTTTATATGTACAGATGATACAAGGATTAGTGAAACAATTGGAAAAATTGCAGCAAACTACTTTGCTCGACTTGTTGATGGGATGCCTCTGGAAGATGTTATTCATACTCACCTTATAAACTTCTTATCTGACAATCTAGAAAAAATAAGTGAAAGTAAAATTGGAAAAAATAATACTTATTTAGATTACTTTTTGCGCTATTTATTCAGAGCTCTAATTGAGAATAGTAAAGACAATAGATTTTTATTACACGAAATATTGTTAAGCAATAATTTTTATTACTTAGAAGATAGAGATGAAAAGTTCAAACCTATTGAACATATTTTAAGAAGTAACAGCGCTATTGCTTATGGGTCTTATTATAAACATCTGAATCATTCTAAGAAAAAAATCTTCAAGAAATTATATATTGATTGCATCACAAATCTTTTAGAATCAGATCTAACTAGATTGAGAGTCTTAGCGTATCATTTTATATCTAATACTTTAATTAATCCTGAGGATCGGAACTTAACTCTGGAAAGAGAATTTATCCCATTATTGAAAATAATTTATGAAGATAAACGACTTAATAACTTTAATAAAGGGCGAAAGTGGTTTTATGATAAGAATCTTAATCCAAGTTCCAAATAACATCTTCGGATAAGAGCAACTAATAACTAAAAGTTTGTTGCGCAGTACAACCTTACTGGTTACGAAATATATTTTTTAACCGCGGTCACTTTTGAAGTGATCGTTTTTCGTATTTGACTAAATACAATGCAATAGAGATGATCTTCAATAATTGGGTGCATTTCTTTATTATGAAATGTGCCTTATTTATGTTTTGAGCAAGACCTTAGATCAAACAATCCTCATTTAACAAATGGACATATATGTTAAAATATATATAATATTTTAACTATTAAGTACTTCAATGCAGCAGGTTGAAGAATGATATTGATCTCACTGTGTGGAAATTAAATGAGAAATTTAAAAAATTTTTTCAAAGTGTCAACAACGGTTTATTTTTCCCCATTTCCAACGGTTAAAAAATCCCCAATTTCAGCGTTCAACCTTGTATTGGTTGAACGCCAGCCCGTTGTTTTTCTCTTAACCTATATGATTGTCCTTTAATATTAAACGTTATTGAATGGTGCAATAAACGGTCGAGAACGGCCGTAGCTAAAACATCATCTCCAAATATTTTCCCCCATTCAACGTAGGATTTATTGGACGTAATGATTATAGATCCATGCTCATACCTTTTTGAAATGATTTGAAACAATAGATTAGCACTAAGCTCATCAAATGGAAAATAACCCATTTCGTCAATAATTAATACTTCAGGAACACACAATTTATTAACTAGGCGGGCAGTAGTTCCACGCTGCTCAGCCTTTTTACAAGATAAAATAAAATCATCACATCTGGTGTAATAGGCTGTATTTCCTTGTTCTATTGCTTCAATTGTTAGACCTATTGCTAGGTGAGTTTTACCTTTATGTAAAGCTTTGCATAACGGTAATTATCGAAAGTTTTTGTTTATGGAAAGACCCTAAACCAAATTCTACAAACATGTAGGATATGCATTTAAAATCTTTCCATAATATTTTATCTACAGAGTTCCTGTAACCAATTAAGTAAATCTTTATTTTCATCCCACACAGGTATATCCTGTTTAACAACCTCCATATAAGCAGATTCCAATGCTTTCCTCTTTATTTGAGAATTTGTTCTTGCATAATGTTCAGTTGTACTTACATTGACATGGCCTAATAAGTCTCTTATATAAATAAGATTCACACCTGCTTCTAATAGATGCATAGCCTTCGTATGTCTCATCATATGGGGGTTCAGTTTAATTGGAAACATTAATTCTGGGTGAAGTTCCTTAGCTATTATTAAATATTTCTCCAAAATTTATGTTTCCATTCCAAAATAGAGGAGTGGTGTACTTTATAAATTGATGCGACTTCGTTTATCGAATATTGATTATCCTCCAACGCTTTCAATATCTCGAATTTTACTTCTACAGAATAGGACCTTTTAGACATAATAAATACTCCCCCATAAGTAGCCAGATTTTTTATTTTTTAATCTGTCTACCTATTGGGGAGCATATCATATCAATGTTTGTGAGTGTTTTTTGTTTGGGCAAATAAGTCCATCATACAATTTTTTTATAGCTAAACAAGGTAGTGCTCTGCACCACAAAATTATTATGTTAGAAATAATCACATTTTTATGAATAAGTTATAACCTAGATCCCAATTTCAGGTTTAAGAATTAATTAACAATCATATTTAAATGCCAACTTATCATCAGTACTGAATTATGAAAATGTAGTGGATTCCACTCTGTCTTGCACAGCGATATTTCAAGTTGCCTGCCGAGCAAAACTTTACAAGAGAAATTTAACTTATTAATGAAATTAATAAGTATATTATAAAAATTATCAATATATGATAGTATCAATTTATATACACTATAAAAATATTGGTATTAATTTGTTTTTTACATAATGCTTTTTAACAGATGGAGGTAAAAGATGAACAATCGTTTATTCGATTTTGTTAGACAATTTTCAAATGAGTTAGCTGATCTGGCTGACCGAATTGAAGATCATTTATGGGATCAACCTCATGCGACATTGACCCAGGCTCGTTTATATTGTGAAGAGATAGTAAAGAAGATTAGCAATACAGAGGGAATCGAGAATATCTATCCCCTAAAGCCTGCAGAAAGAATCTACAAACTATATAAACAGGATATCATTTCAGAAGATATTTATATGAAGCTGGAATGGATTAGAAAAATGGGAAATAAAGCGGCACATAACGTGAAAGAAATTGTGGTACAGGATGTGCTGGAAGCTCACAAACTAGTATTTGAGATAAGCGTTTGGTATGTGGAAGTGTATGTCAGTCATCAATTTAACGCGCCAGAATATAAGCTTCCTGCCAAAACCATCCAAGATGCAAACGTCTTAGGTGTAAATGACATAAATGAACTAATTAAGCCTTATTTTGATCAGACATTGCAAAGATTTGATGAAATGAGAGCCGAGATTCAACTACAATTAGAAGCAATAAAAGTGGAAAAAGAAAAGGACCTAGATGTTAACACAAAAGCCGTAAATATTCAGCAATCAGAAATAAAAGCTCCAACAGAAACTTTGATTAAAAAGCAGGATGAATATCACATACGTCTCCAATTTAGAGGTGAAACCATTTTATTAACATCTAAACTAGCAAAAACACCTATATTAGACTTACCGGTAGTTGGATGTAACTATTTGTTACGCGAACTTTCCCGAGTGGGTATAGATTCTCTAGTGAAGATTACGGAGCCAATGGACTCTCAGCATTTGAAATTAAATGGTATTGGCCCTAATGGTATGGAGAAATTCTGGAATCAGCTTATAAGCTTACAAGATTCAGTTTTGTTGGAATTAGAACAAGATAACAGCACGGAAGAGGAAAATAACACGATCGAATTACCGGAAGAAAAGATACCTTTAAGAATAGAAAAAGAGAATATTGTTAGGATATTTGAAAAAAATAATTTTGATATTACCAATGAAACCCCTAAAGCAATAGAGTTTGAACATGCAATCAGTAAAGAAATTGTATACTTGCTGGCTAATAAAGAGACAAGCGTTGTCTTGCATCCAACGACTGTTCAAAAAGATGATTTTTTAAAAAGTAACGGAAAAGATCGCAGTAGTACGGCATTGAGAAAATTTCCAAAAGAACAAAATAAGGGTAAAAGTCCAATTAATCATGGATTTTTATTTAAATTTAGTACTGCTCCTGAATTAGATACATTTTTTAATAGATTCAATGAAATAATTTGTTTACCGAAGCAATTTAACTAATTTCATTCGAGTGATTTATCTTGAAAATTCTAAATATTATTGATTATTTTCAAAGGGTGGACTGTTTTTGGTACACCTTTTTTGTTTATATTAGCTGTTAGCTGGTGGGATATGGTTTATGCTGAAATTGGATTACTACTACGATGAAGAGCAAAAGAATTTTTGAAAGAAGGCAACTAATCCATAACCGGGAGTTGCCTTTTTACGTTTCTTGGAATAGATAAACTAAGCTATATTAAATTAAGACATAACCATCATGATTACAGGTAATCTTCTCAACTAATGAATGTAGGATCAGCGGTATTAATTCTTTCAGTGTTAATACATCCTAGTTTTTTTTCCGACATGGGTCGCATAATCTTTATTTTCACATTGTTTTGAAGCTGTTAATAGGTATTGTAATAACATAGGGTTTTTTAGATATGAGAGTACTTGACAATTAATTTGGATTCATTCTTTATTACTAGATAATTATTTTTTGGAAATATTATGTTAAAATCTAGTTAAAAACTAGATAGATTAATTGGAAACAGTAGAAAAAGTACCCAAAGTATTTATATCATACAGTTGGTCATCGGAAGAGCATAAGAAATGGGTTCTTAATTTAGCAGAAAAGTTAGTATCTGAATCAGGTGTTGATGTCATTCTTGATTTGGGTCATGACCGATTTCAATTTATGGAAGAAAGTATTAAACTCGCAGATAAAGTTTTAGTAATTTGTGACAAAACTTATTGTGAAAAAGCAAATGGTAGACTAGGGGGAGTAGGTACCGAAACAATAATTATTACCCCTAGCGTTTACAAAGATATAAAACAAGATACGTTGACGCATCGTGATACGAGAAGGGGTCAAAAAGAAGAAGAAAATAAAAAAGAAAAACAACAACAATAAGCTTTTAATCCAAATAAAGAGAAAAATCCAGACACAGAAAATAATCAAAAAGATGTAGATGTAAAAGAAATTATTGAGTTTTGGGACAACAATGGATTTGGTTTTTCGAAAGTGAATGCCAAACAACAGTTAGTATCTTGGATAGATGATTCTAGCTTTTTACAGCCGAAAGAGGTGATTTTAAAAGCGATGAATATTGCCTGTGCCAATAACAAGCGAAGGCTGAGTTATGTGGTTCGGATTCTGAAAAACTGGGTAAATGACTCCTTACTGACCGTAGAAGAAATTGATTCTTTTTATGATAGTCAAAATTCTGCACAAAAGCATATGTGATCTAGCGAATCGTTGCCTGCTGGAAGATCGGCCATAGTTATTTCTGTCCAACGATTAAACAGGTAGATGATGAACAAAAATGGTATGACCGAATTATTAGGTTGGAAATTGCTCAGTTACTAAGAGAATATTGGTTTGATCAAGAGGATAAAGTGAATGGGCTCCTTGACAGACTCAAATAAGATCCCGATAAAAAATCTCTATTATATGCTTTGTTATGCATGGGGGCATCTGGCTGAAAAGGAATTTGCCAATATTGCACGCGAAGATGAAAAAGATATCAAACACTTATTAACTAGAATCCTGCTGGTTAAACTGCGCTCCCTAATTAAGCGTGGATATTTTAAGGAATATATCGGATTTCAGGAAGAAACCTCTACCTTAAGGGGGAGGATTCTATTTCAAGAATCCATCAACATCTTTTCCTTTAAACGGGGCAAAATGCATTGTGAATATGAGGAAATGAGTCATAATATTCTCCATAACCAAATCATTAAGTCGACATTGTATTATATATTACAAAGTCCAAAATTAGCGAAAGAGCTAAAAGATGAAGTGATTCAAGTATACGTTCACTTTAGTGAAATTAGCTTAGTAAAGTTACATCCTAACTTATTTAAAAAAGTGAAGCTGCATCGAAGTAACCAGCACTATCGTTTTGTATTGGATATTTGCCGGTTTCTCAATGAGTCACTACTAAGTCAATGAAGAAAATACTGACGATAAATTTGCTGATTTTGAAAGAGAACCCAAAGCGATGGCCAGATTGTTCGAGGATTTTGTCCGGAACTTCTACAAAAAGGAAACCCCAGAATTTCGTGTTTCTCGGGAAAATATTTTTTTGGGAAGCAGAAGGAGAAGATGTATCCTACTTACCACTTATGCAGACCGATATTTCACTAGAGAGCCATACCAGAAAAATTATAATGGGTACAAAATACTATCAACCAACTCTAACGCAATACAAAGGTTCACAAAAACTAATTAGCGGAAACCTATATCAGCTTTATGCCTATTTAAGTAACCACAACAAGGGCTAGAGAGAAAGAAACAGTCGGGGTACTTCTGTATCCGAAAAAGGGTAAGGAGTTAAATCTTTCGTATGTTATAAAGGGGTACCCAGTTCGGATTTATACTGTCGACTTAAATAGGGAATGGCAATCGATACATAAAAGGTTGGTTCAAATAGTGGAGTACTGCTAATAGACATTAATCTAAGTAAAAGGGAACACTAAAATTCTGCTTCTAGTAAGAAAACATAATCTATCGCATATTTAGATGCTATTAAGTTACTTGCCATTTTAAAGAAAACCTGCAGCGGGACAATATGAAAATGTATATAGCAAGAAAGCAGAAGGACGATATGTTTTTGAACGTCTCTCTATCAGTTTGTTTCCGTTTAAACATAATAATATGCCAATAATATTACCGGGAGGATGACTAACTCTCGGATTTTTTATTTGTAATTGTATGTTATTGAAAGATTCAAAAAAAATAATGATATACTTTATAAGTACAATTTTGCCATAGGAGGAATTAAGATGGAAGAAAAGTACTCTCTTAATTCAGGAACCTTGAGATTCCTAACAAGTTTTGAAGATCATGTAAAGACTGGAAAGTGCTACACAATTCAAGAATTAGTAGATGTGTTAGAGGGTTCTCCCTTTAACAAGGAACAATTTAATTTCTATAAAAAGATGAAAAACAGTTCACTGTGGTATGAACTAAAACTTAGTGGTAAGTGGGAAATGCAGAAAAAAGGGGTGTTTATAAAGAAATAAAACTCCTTTAATTATGAAACAAGTGAACAGATAGGTGATAATTAAATGAATAATGAAAACAAAGTCAACATATTAGAAGTGGCAAGAGAGAGTGTAAAAAATGGTGCATATAAAATCGGCTATAAAAAACGAAAGTATTACATACTAATTGTTCGACTTTCCACTTCTGAATGTCTAAAACGTATTAGTTAAAGAAAATGAATGGATAGATAGTATTGAAACTGAAAAAATAGGAAGTCAAAGCAAACATGGTAGTCTAAAAATAGCAAAAGATGCTGGTATAGACTTACTCCTTAAACACTTTCCAAATGCACAGCTGAGTGAAACTCAAATGGTTTTCTTTATTTACGAAAGAGATGGATATTGGTCTGACGAAGGATCTAAGGTACTACAAGAGCTTTTTGAAAAAGGGATAAAGAGAAGTAAAGATATTAAGGTAAGGGGTTTGAGCGAAGTGGATGAAAAAATTCCTAAAAATTTAATTTTATATGGTCCTCCAGGAACAGGAAAGACGTTTACTACTACTGAGAAGGCATTGAGGATATGTGGTAAATGGAAAAATGAAATGAAAGAAGATGAGAACCTTGCTTGGAGTGCCTATGATGAAATAGTTCAGATGGGGAATATCAAATTTATTACATTTCATCAATCTTATTCATATGAAGAATTTGTAGAAGGAATAAAAGCTGAAGTGGTTGATGGAAATATATCTTATGAATATGTTGATGGCATATTTAAAGAAATGTGTAAAAGAGCTACTAAAAGTCCAAGATTTTATAAGAATGAAAAAATTGAACCTAACTATGAAGTGGTTATGGTAGAAGAAAATATAATATATATCAAAGGTGAAAATACATCTGGGATAGCTCCAATCCCTTTAGACTTAATAGAGGAATTAGCAAACAATGTAATAAATGGTGTTATCTCTCTGAATGAAATTGGACAGGGGACAAACAAGGATAAAGCTTCAATTAAGTACGACAATCATTTATTAGGATACAAATCAATCCTAAAAAGGCTAGTTATGAATTATTTAAGCAAATTAAAGGATAACCAAACGAACGAGGATAATTATGTTTTAATTATTGATGAAATAAACAGAGCAAACATAAGTAAAGTATTTGGTGAATTAATTACCTTAATTGAAGAAGATAAAAGAGAGAGAACTAGCGTAACACTACCTTATACAAAAACTCTATTTACCGTTCCAAAAAATCTTTATATTATTGGAACCATGAATACTACAGACCGTTCAATTGCTTTAATGGATTATGCATTAAGAAGGAGATTTCAATTTGAGGAAATCTCTTCAAAAGCTGAGTTGTTAAAAGATAAGAATGTGTCATTTGAAGAAGAAACGTTAAATCTAGGAGAGTTATTAGATACCATAAACAGGAGGATTACTTATTTATTAAACAAGGATTATACTATTGGACATGCTTATTTTTGGAATGTCGATAAACTAGAAACACTAATCGAAATATTAATTAATAAAATAATCCCTTTGTTAGGAGAATACTTTTACGAGGATTGGGAGAAAGTTGCCCTTGTACTTGGAGATAATCAAAAAGAGCCTGGGGTTATGAAGATAATTATAAAAGATAAGAAAAGTACTCCGACAGTTTTATTTGGTAAAACATCTGAGATGTTTGATGAAAAACAAATCTTTATGTTAAATCCAGACTTTGGTATAGATAAAAAAGCTACATTTATTACTTTAAAAAAAATATATAGTTAACGTTGGTGTACAAATGTATAGGATTATTAAAGTTGCAGAATATGAGAGAATTTTCATCAGAGACTATTTTTCTGAAGAAAAAAAGTTTATAACACAAGAACAGGCCTCTCTTCTTCGAAAAAATGAGAAAAAACTTGGTAAAAAGGTATTCGAATGGAGTTATGATTTCTTAACTCCTATAAATTGGGTAGGAGTATTCATTATTCCAGGATTACAAGTTGAGATTTTTCCTAAGCTTGATAGTGATGAGGATGCTGATAAGTTAAGAGATGAGCTGCTCTTTATGCTATCTTATACTCGAAGAGTTCCTTATAGAATAACAAATGAAGGAGAGTTCAAAAAAAGTAAGGACTCTCTTTTGGAAATATACATTAAGGTGTTTATTAGAAAAGTTAACGAAATAATTAAACAAGGATTGTTCAATGGTTATAATTTGAAAACTGCAAACGAGAACTTTCAAAAGGGGAAGTTACTGATTCAAAAACAGATTACATTTAATCAATTAAGGAAAGAAAAGTTTTATGTTGCCTATGAAGAATTAACTGAGAATAATCTACTTAATATGATAGTGAAAGCTACTATTGATTTACTATTTACGAGGACAATGTCTTTAAAAAATAAAAGTGACCTAATTATTTTAAGGAATATCTTATCTTCTATAGATACTAGAAAATTTAACAAAAATCTTATCAAAAGAGTTAAATACAATAGATTAAATAAATATTATAAAGAAGTAATTGATTTATCAAAGTTGTTTTGGAATTATGATGCTCCAAGCTTAAATTCTGGCAACAATATAAGTACAATTGGCTTATTATTTGATATGAATAAAGTTTTCGAATCATTTATAATACAGAGTTTATTGATATTTTCTGAAAAATTAACCGAAAAAAGTTATGAAGTACAAAGACAGATTAAAAGTAAATATTTATTCCAAGATAATAAAAATAAGAATTTATTTAAATTAAAGCCCGATATCATTTTAAAGAATGTTCATACGGATTCACCTGAATTAATTATTGATACAAAATGGAAGTTGCTTGATACAAGAAAAGAAAATTTAGGGATTTCTCAGTCTGATATTTATCAAATGTACGCTTATGCTAGGGAATACAACGTAAATAACTTAGTATTATTATATCCTTTTCATAAAGACCTTAATGTCGAATTGCCCATATTTACGAACGAGAGCATGAGAGAAATGATTACTTTAAAAGTAAAGACTATTGATTTATACTCTGTTTCAAATAATTTTAATGATGTTTACAAACAGCAGCTCTTTAATATTATATCTAATTAAAATTGATAATGTAAATGTTTTGGGGTCAGACCCAGATTTTTTAGTTGATATAAATTTGGCGGCTTTACGTTTAATGTTAGACTTGCTTCTGATGCTCCATTACCTTCTTCAAGTAGTTACCCATTCAAATGGATAGCTATTTTTTTTGGAAAAATTTTTTTCAACCCACCCTGTCCTTTTTCACTGTTTATTTCTATATAGAAGGTGAGAAGCAGATGACCCAATCGAGGGTATCACATTTCCGAACATGATAATAAAAAGGAGAGGTTGGAATGAGCAAGTTGTTAATAAAAGAAAATCCTGTCATGATTATCCCGTCGTTGGCGGTAAAGATTGGCCTAAATGAGGCGGTGGTCCTTCAACAGACTCATTTTTGGCTATCGATTAGCAAGCATGTGATTAAGGGGAAACGGTGGGTTTATAACACCTATTTGGATTGGCAGAAGCAGCTGCCCTTTTGGTCGGTGAGTACCATCAAGCGGACGTCTTGAACGTCAGGGTTATTTAATCTCAGGGAATTGGAATAAAGTGATACTTGACCAAACGAAGTGGTATACGATTGACTATGTGAAACTAGCAGTACTAGAAGAATCACAGAGTGAATAACGATTAGGTCAAATTGACAACCTGCCTATTCAAATTGAGCCAGTCAATAGTTCAGGTGGACCCATTGAACAGACCAGTTTGAACCAAGCGATACCAGAGAGTACTGCAGAGATTACTACAAAGAAACAAACTCCTGTTGTCGAGATTATCCACTACCTGAATGAAAAGACCAGGATGGACTACAAACCTAGTACATATAAAACCCAAGAATTGATCAAGGCCCGATTAAACGAAGTGTTTACCGTCGAGGATTTTAAAAAGGCGATTGATTCGAAGACAACCGAATGGCTAAGTAACCCTCGGATGAGCAAATACCTTAGGCCCACAACCCTATTTGGAAGTAAATTTGAATCCTACCTCAACCAGAAATCCTACAAGAAAACCTTGAGCGAGGAGGATTTTGATTTAGATGTTTAAGCGAGAAACATTTGACTTATTAATTAAAATAGCCGTTTTTTATAATCAGCTTTAAGTAAATCAGGAAAAAGTGAACCTGTGGCATGAAGTACTGAAGGATTACACCTTAGCCGAAATCCAAGGAAATCTATATACCTTTGTGAAGAATTCCTCCTACCCTCCTAAATTAGCTGAACTAATAGCACACGCGAACGATACGAAGATGGTTCCAAATTTGGAGGAAACACGGATGTCAACCTCCAAGTTGATGCCAGCGAGTGGAACGGTTGTTCAACGAGAGTTAGCGAAAATGAGAACTATTTTGGGGATTACAAAGGGGGCAAGTGGTGCACAAGCTTGAACCATTTAATAAAAGCGAAGAAGAAGCATTGGTTGGCGCATTATTCTTAAATCAACACTTGGTCAAAGAATGCACCATTCGTCCCGAGCAACTATATACCAGGGAACTGAGACAAATTTATTCAGCCATCCGTAGTTTAGATGAAAAAGGAAAGCCGGTTGATCTCATCACACTGATGGAAGAGGTGGGCGATGATAATATTAGTTCATTTGGCGGAGCTAGTTATTTTTACCAATTAGCGGGCAAAGTCCCCTCACTAGCCAACTTTCATTCCTACGAAAAAGTAGTCAGGGAATATGACCAGAAAGGAAAGGCCATACAGATTGCCGAAAAAATCATCGAGTGTGCATTCGAAGCAAATATCACCAAGACCTTAAGTGAAGGGATTTCCGAATTAATGGCAGTAGAGGAGGATCAAACCAATGAAGATAACGGCGATATTACCCCATCGTTTGTGAATTTATTCGAAGACTGCGAGAAGGATTTGGGCGATATTGTCGGGATTCCTTCTGGCTTTACTCACTTGGACCGGCTAACTGGCGGGTTTCAAGAATCAAATTTAGTGATTATGGGGCACGTCCAAGTATGGGGAAAACGGCATTAGCTTTGAATATGGCGCTCCATGCGGCCTTTCATGATGTGAGTGTGGTCTTCTCCCTGGAAATGTCAAAGAAACAGCTATTTAAACGAATCGCTGGTTTTACGGGGAGGATTGACAGTCTCAAACTGAAAAATCCGAAAAGGGAATTTCAAGAGGAAGATTGGCAGCATTTGACCGATTCGATTGGAACGTTAGCGAAAGTCAATTTACATTTATTTGACCGGGCAGGGATGGATGTCCACTATATTTGGTCAAAGCTTCGGAAGATTCGCCGCGAGTACGACCAGAACAAACGGATCCTTGTGGTGATTGATTATCTGCAGCTGATTACAGGGGATCCGAAATGCAAAAGTAACCGCCAAGGAGATTAGTGAAATAAGCAGATTGTTAAAAACAATGACGAGGGAACTGAAAGTCGACGTTATTGCCCTCTCACAGCTGAGCCGTGGTGTGGAAAGCCGCCAAGACAAACGGCCGATCCTGCCTGACTTAAGGGAAAGTAGATAGCTACCAGTCTAGTCCAGTAAGCTCTATTAGGAGACTATTATGAAAAAATATAAAAATAAATATAAAAATAAATATTATATCCATTTCGATACCAAGAAAAAATATAATATTAATCTACATAACTACATTACCAATCCAATAGAGATAAAATCTCATGGATTTTATCCTTTTATTCATTTTGAAATAAAATTTATAAAATATGTTTTAAAGAAAAAAGAATTTGAAAAGGGAAATAAAATAGAAATAAAAGAAAAAAAGAGCAAAGTTCGAAAGATTAAATATGCTGCTCATATTGATCGTTTTATTTATCAGCATTATGGTGATTTATTAAATAATATGTATAATCTTCATGTCAAAATGCTAGGGATAAATAGAGTAGTAACAGCATACCGGAATAATTTTAAGGGGAAAAATAATATTCATTTTGCTAAAGAAGCATTTGAATTTATTGCAAAACAGGATAAAGCATTCATTTTTCTTGGAGATTTTACCAACTTTTTTGATAATCTCGATCATGCTTACTTAAAAAAACAGCTATTAAATATTTTTAAGTTAAATAGCCTTCCGGATGATCATTATGCTGTTTATAAAAATGTTACAAAGTATTCTTACATTAATTTAAGTGATATTGAAGCTTACTATTCAAAATCGAGTAAAGAAATTAAAAAAGATGGCAAAATAAAATTCTTTGAAACTAAAGAATTCCAACAAATAAAACAAATGTTTTTAAGGAAAAATGAAGATAGTTTTGGAATACCTCAAGGTTCTTCTATTAGCTCAGTATATTCAAACATATATATGATGGATTTTGATAAAAATATTAATAATTATGTCACTAGTAAAAAAGGAATGTACAGGCGATACTGTGACGACTTTATAATAATAATCCCAATCTGTGATGAAGTAGAAATACCCACACATAAAGAGCATATATTTGATCGTACTGGAATGATTCCTAAACTTGAATTGCACCCTGATAAAACTGAAAGTTATATTTTTGATAGAAAAGTCAAGCCAGTGATTAAATCCATGGACAACACTAATCGATACCTATTTAACTATTTAGGTTTTAGTTTTGATGGAGTAAAGATTAGAATACGAGATAAAAGCGTGTTTAAATATTATTCGAGAGCTTATAAAAAGGCGAGAACAGTTTTACGTCATAAACGAAAGGGCTCTGACAAGGAGAAAATAATAAGGAGGAAATTGTTTAATATTTACACTTATATAGGAGATCGTAAATATTATAAAAATAAAAATGGAAATTTTTTAACTTACGCTAGAAAAGCTCATGAACTTTATAGTAATAGCGGGCTATTAAATAGCGAAATTAACAATCAATTAAAAAGACATTGGTATGAAATTGGAAAAAGGATAAAAGGCTGACAGCAAGAATAATTTATTCTCCCACATATACTAGTAGAGGCATTTGATATGATTCCGAAAAAGTTGATCGATGAAACAAAAAATCTGTTTTACTTAGGGACTAACCTAAGAAAAGTAGACAATATAAAACACTTCCTAAATGTTACAGTGTAATTAGTACATTTATCGGAGGTGTTTTTGTGTGGGCAAAAACGTATATTCATCGCGAGTCAAAATGGGCGGAGATAAAATTGAAAGTAAATTATCCAACAAAGAGATTATGGATAGTTTGGTATTAAGAATACATCTCAAATTAAAACATGGATGAAATGGTAAATAAATGGAGAAATGAACATGAGGATTTAATCATTGGAATTTGTAAATCGACCAATTATTGTATGGACACTAGAAAATTAAAGCCATTCTAAAACGTCAATATAGGATTGCACTTAATTGAAATACCGTGCAAAGAATTATGCAAAAACATCATTTGCAATGTAAAGTAAAACCGAAAAGAAAATGGAATTAACAAGGGGAAAGTGAAGTGATAGCATTCAATCTCCTTGATCGTGATTATAGTGCAAGTAAACCAAATGAAAAATGGGTTACGGACAAAATAGGTAAGACATTCAATCGAGAATAATAAAAATAATTCAATGAAAATAGATGGGCGACATTCTTATTATGTATGTAAAGTTAAGAGACTAATCAAACAGCCGATAAGCATGAAAGTTATCGGCTGTTTTTGATAATCTATTTAAATAATTCTAAAATCTCCGCATAATCAACTTCTGGATCAGGTTCTAGAATACCTCTTTCGATTGCATCCAGCATTCGTTGTTCTTTTTCTCTTAAACGGTCATAAATACGTTCATCAATTGTATTTCTTTCTCCTTCTTGGCCTTCAAGCATGAAGTAATAGTACTTGGTATAATCAGTATCTTGTAACCCAAGTCGGTGAATACGGTCACGAGATTGTAGCATGTGTGTAAGGTTAAATGAATACTCTAAATAAATAGCATCATGACAATTACGATGTAAGGAGACAGACTCAGCTAATGTATGCGGATTTGTAATTAAAACCTCAATTTCTTGTCGTTTGAAGGCTTCAATAATTTCCTCACGTTCTTGTTGTGGTGTACTACCATAAATTACAGCTGCTTTAACACCTTTAGCTGATAAGTCTGCGTATACTTTATCAATCGTATTAACGAACATGCACCAAAATAGTGCTGTTTTTCCTTCATTGTGCAGGTCGACAGCTAGGTCCACTGCAGCTTTATATTTAGAAGTTGTTGATATTTGCTTGATAGTTTCTATTTCCTCATTTGTAAATACAATTTCGTCTTCATCAAAATTATTGAACCAAATTGTTTGGTTATCTTCGCCGTACATTTCAACACGATTGATGGCTTTTAATAGTAGCTCTGGATTAGCAGATGCTTGGATAAGACGAATATATAAGTGTAGTGGATTACCTGCGTACTTTTTGTATAGTAAATTAATAATATCCTGTTCTAAATGATTAGCAGGCACCATGATAATATCATCTGGATTTGCTGGTGGAACATTAAGTTCTGTTTTAGTTGTCCTCCAGAAAAATGGATATATCTTGTCATTGATTTTTTGGCTTTTTAAGACGTCTGGATTTTTCAAATCGTTAATTTTGAAGTTGAAGAATTTCTTATACTCATCTGTATATAAAATATTTAAAAAGTTGTAGATATCTTCATAAGTATTAGGAATAGGTGTCCCTGTTAAAACGTATTTATAAAGTGGCTTCTCTGCAATTTTTTTCGCAACCTGTGCACGTTTACTACGTACGCCCTTGATTTTGTGTACTTCGTCGAATATAAGTATTGTACGCTCATCAATTATATCCATTAGGATTTTTTCATATTTTTGAAGTGACTCGTAGTTAATTAAAATAAGATTTTTGTTCAAACTATTTATTTCAAGTTGTATAGCAGGTGCTTCTTCATCATGTATATCTAGTAGTCGAAGTGCTTTTTTATCACCAAAGTTCTCTGCAAACTCAAGTTTCCAGGAGAGGAAAGAGTTCTTTGGACCAATCATAACAATTCGTTCTACAGCATTGATTTTAGGAGAGTTCAAGTAAGCAAAAACACCATAAATCATTGATGTTTTACCAGCCCCAGGAACAGAGAAATTTGCTGCCTTTTTCATTTGTTGCATGTAAAAGGCACTCCACATCTGCATTTCACGCAATGGACGATGCAATTCATTACTGACGATTTGCTGGAATTCATCAAAACGATCTAAAATCTGTTTATCTTGAGATTTTAACAAAATCGCATATTTAGACCGTTCCTCAATCCAGTATGCCTGTTGTTCTAAAAAAGCTGTTAATTCATGGCTAACTATAAAGTTGAATTTTTTTCGATTAGCTAATCGGTCCAGTATTTTAATGATATCCTTCATCTCGATATATGTTAAATCGGATTTAAAATTAGGATATTCGCCATTTAAATAGGGTACTAGTTTTTGTAGAGCGTAATCAGTTGGTTTAATAGTATAGGATGTAAGTGTATCTTCTAAAAAAAGTTGACCATCATTAATAGATAAAATTAACGCATCCTCTGTTAACATTTCTGGATTCAAGATGAGCCTCCCTTTATCGAATGACATGATTTTTTGCTTGATTACTTCATTGATTTCTTTGACATAGACTTGCTTCATTTGAGCTTTATTCTCCCAAAGCACGTCGAATTCTTGGCGTGCATGAACTATCTTGATCTGATCGAATTCAGAGGCTAACCATGATGTTGTTATATCAAAGGATTCAAAGTTATTTTCGATTGCTGCTTGAGTTTCATTATTAGAGCCAGTAAAGTATATTAAATTTCCTTCTGCATCTTCACATAGGCCAAATTTTGAATGGAATATTCCAGAAGTTTTAAAGCCAATCTTAATATCAACTTTACCTCTTGCGATTAAATGAGCAAGATTGTGAAAATTAATTTGTTCATCAGTTGTGAGTTCCTCATTTATTTTTGATAATAAATTATTAATCAGTTGTTCACGTAAATCGTAGCCCTTCTTAATTAAATCAAAATCTTCTTCACTAATATCTTGAGAAATAATAAGCCGCATTTTTCCGCCATTATGAATGAGGCCCTTTAAGCCCTTAGCATATGCTGCGAGGGCTTTAGAGCTAAAGTAACCACTTACTCGATCATAGGATGTTGCTATCTGTAGTACCGGGTTATAAAACTCATTCACAATGTTGGATGTGGTCGTATAATAAGAAGGTTTTAAAGGAATCTCCTTAAATACCAAGCTTTTCACCGAACAACTGAATTGTAGAGTTAATATTATCCATTAAAGATTTAAATTCTTGTTTAGAAGCGGCATCTATACGAGAGATTTGATCTGTATCAATAGAATCTAGAGCTGTAATGGCGCGTTTTAGGGATTCAACCGGCTGCCCTTGGATATTTGAAATTATTGTTTCGGCGATTTTGTCTTCGATAAGGGACTCTGATTTCTTTTTAGACGGTAATTCAGCATTGACTTGGCGGATTACTTCTTTGGTTACATTTTCTTCCTCATGGAAAGTTTCATAAACATCTTCAACAATTTCTTCGTATTCTTCTAAAAACTCTTCACGGTTACCTGCACGTAAAATGTTTTTACCGATATCACGAATATAACGAGTAGTATCACCACGATGTGGGATGGCTAATGCTGCAAATAAAGCATTACGAATACGTAAATACTCAGCTTCATCAGATGCGTCTTCTTTATTTAAAATTGACATGATTTCTTGTAATGGACCATCTAAGTTTAAATCACGAGCTACATAGTACTTTCCTTCAGCATTTATAAACTTAAGGAACTCAACCATTAATGTCGCTTTTTTCACCATTTTTTCGACTTCTGATTTCCTCTTGTTTGTGTTAAAAGCATAATCTTCTACCGTAAATAATTTGTCTTGAACAATAACTGAAAATACTTCTACTAAGTTGTCGATTGGGTCGTAATCCACTGGACGCTCTTCAGCATGTTGTAAGTTTAACTCTAAACGCTTAATATCAGTATCTGTTAAGCCGTCACCTTGGTCTAAAATAACTGCTTCAAAATAAAAATTATGTCCTTCTCTATTCAGTAACCGAATACATGTGAAACGTCTATTTCCGTCAATTACTCGACCATCATTTAATACAACACCTGGTAAGCGTTGACCAAATAACTTAATGTTTTCTTTTGTTCCTTTTAATGCTGTTTCGTTTGAATCGATGATATATGCTTCTAAGATTTTGTTATAAGCTTCTTTATCCGAAAAATCCAGTACGTTTCCTTCTGATTCATAACGGTTAATAGAGCTAATAATACGACCATTTTTGTTGTTATAGTGAAGCACTTCTACTGGAATGCGGTATACCTTATGATTTTCTGTTTTGCCTTGGATTGTTAATTTGCGTGTTGCATCCGTTTCTTGGATAATTTTTTTGTCTATTAATTCTTTTAACGATATAGTAGTTGTTGTCATGTGTAATTCCTCTTTTCTGATTGATATAGATATTATTAATATATCTCCTCGAAGAACGATTCTTTGTCGCAAAAGAATTTTGATAAGTCGGGAGAGTAGTAAACATCAGTGTTTTGTAATAGAGTAATTGCTTTCTGAAAATCTACTTTAATGCTGTATTCATGTATGATGTAATCAATCAAATCATAGCCATCGATTGAATCGAATTTTTGAATAAGCCATTTTAAAAAGTCTACAAGTGATACATCATCATCTTGGATTTTAAATATGTATCCAGATGCTAGAGTGATAGTTCTAATTTCTGAATCGGCCCACAAAATTCGATCGTAAAAGATGCTTTCAAATCCTATGTCAAATAACTCATGATTAAAACCTTTGTTTTTGAGAAAAGCTATAGAAAAATATTGTTCTTCTCCTGCGAACTCTCGTACTTGATTTTGAAAGTCGATAATTAATGATTTCTGAATGCCCGCTTTTTCTATCATTCCCGATGTGATATACATATCTTTTTCGACTTTTAATAAATCAAGGCTTCTTTCAAGGTCATAGATTACTTTCCTAAAAACTTGTGTGTGATTTATAGGCAATCTTTCGTTAACATAATAATCTTTTGAGAGAATCGAGTCGATGAAATATCTTTCAGCATTTTTGTAATCATTTTTCAAGATATATTGACCCCTGATGCTATAGCCTAGCTTGTTAAGTAACATATTATTTATTATTCGATCTTGAAAATCCTTAATTTTCTTAGAGCCTTGTTCAATAATTTCTTCTATTGTATAAATATCTGCTATTAAAACAGAACGCATATAAGCCATTTCTTCTTCACTTACTTCTTCATATTTAACTTGTATAATCTCTTCGCTTACATATTCAAAAAGATTCGCCTGGATGAAACTTTTTAAGGAATTTTTCCGAAGGTAGTAAACATTGTAGACATAGTCGACAAAATCATCAATGTGAATAGGTGCCTGTTCGTGAAAAAGGTGAATAATAAAATCTTTTTTCTCAATATTACCTACTGTAAATTCCGGCATTCGATTGTACGAAACATTTTTAATCTTGATAAAAGTTCGGTAAAGATTATGCAGTTCATTTGCATTACGAATATCTATTTCTCGCATAAAATCAATATTCTCTTCATATATTTTGTACATACTATAAATGCCTGTAGGTAAATCCACTAATTCTTTTAATCGATCAAATTCTCCTTCAGTCAGTTGATCAATATCAAAATAACGAAAATTTTGACTGCGATCGTGAAGAGCATATCTGCTTCTTTCATGCATCCCTCGTAATGACTCAAGAGTTTCAGCTAGATCGATATTTAAGTTGTGCTTAATGATGTATTCGTTGTATTTCGGAAAAAGGACTTCACTGTTAGTAGTGTTACGTCCAAAATAAAATAATACATCATCGAAAACCGCTAATTTGTTCAAGTGGGTAAACTCATTTTTATGATTCATGAATCCGTTATTATGTCGTAGAATTACCTGCATTTGTTTGTCAGTAAATGAGAATTTATTAATATTTTCTAAAAGATCCTTAGTACCTTTTTTGTAACGAAGAGTTAAGTAGTTATAAACTGAATTTGGTTCACCTGTTAAGTCACAAAACAATTCTCTAGTAATATTGAATTGTTTAAATAAATCCCTATACAATATATCTTCTTCTGTATAAGTAATTATCTTTAACGCAGCTTTTTCTCTCAATGCAACAGCCTGACGGGAAATATTTAAATCGTCAGAAATTTCTTGTAGCGTTTTGTTTTCTATAATTCTTGCAACCAATACATCTCTATTTTTCAAGTTAGAGTAGGCTAAATAATCGCGGATGCTTTTATACTTTTTTCTGTACCATAAACCTTTAGAAAAAAGTAAGCTTTTTTTGACAAAATCATAAAAGATTTCTTTAGTTATGTCAGGTATAGCATCTGATAGTTGCTCGAAATTGAAGAATTCACCAGGTTCGAGAGAATCAATGTAACTCTGAATTAAGACGTTAGGTTCTATTTTCTTTTCAGGTATTCTTGTAATGTGTGAAGGATTGATTATTGATTCAAGAGCATTATAGGCATTCATAACACGCTTGTATGTTGAAGGACGACTATTTGGTGAGACGTTTAAAAAATCCTGCAAAGTAATTTTTTTTAAATCTTCATACTCTATACCTAATGATATAAGCAAATTAATATTGTGCTCAGATAATCCAGTAATTGCTAGAAATTTTACTGTAACCCGATTCAGTTTTTCGGGAGGCATTTCGTCTAATGCAGCTTTAATTTTAAGGATTAAAGATTTTTTTTTAGTTAGTGTTTCTTCAAGATAAGATGTATTCTCTAAAAAATCTTTAGATGTAAGATGGAGTTTTTTCACTAACATATCGATAGTTTGTAAAGATATTCGATGTCTGTCATCTAGAATGAGATTATATAAACTGTGTTTATTAACAGCATTAATATCATACATTAAATGAATCACCTCATTTCTTAATAATAGCATTACCTTTAGAAAATCAACTTATTTAATACTAAACTAAAAAAAAATAAAAAACAATATGAAAATCAAAAAATAGCTAATATACATTCCTTTACCTAAAAAGATCGCCTAACAAATTGTAGGCGATCTTTGTTATTGAATATAAGCTAAATAGTCATTTTTAGTTAAAAATAGTAAGTGCAATGGTTCGGAATAATATTGGTCAATATTATTTGATTTAAGTAGTTTGTTTAATGTATTGAAATCTAACATTATAGAGTATGTTTCATTTACTATTTCAATAATATTATCGATGGATAAATAAGTTTGCTCATCTTTATATAAAGACTTTAGAAATAGTGATAGATTGATAGCTAGGGGAGTCTTAATGAAAATCAGATGGCCACATAGTTTCAAATTTTTTAAACGACCTGGTCTTTTTAAAAGTGATTCATAAAACATCGGTTCAAAACCGAAATCTTCAATAGTGTGATGGAAGCCTTGTTCTTTTAAAGAAGTTAGTGTAAAATATTGTCCTTTTTGTACAAAATCTTCAACCGCTTCTCTATAAGTGATTAACATTTCACTTTTTATGCTCGCTTTTTCGAGGGCTACTCGAGTTAAGTAGGTATTACCATCAATCTTAAAAATAGAATAGCTGTTTTCCATATTCTCTAATTTACGTTGAACAAATGCACTTACCCATACATCATCATTAGGTAAGGTGAAATAACGATCCTTTAAAATCTCACCGGTAAAATAATAATCAAGGCTGGTAAAGGTATTCTTTAATATAAATGGGGGAAATAAGTTGTAACCAATATTTTTAAGTTCTGATTCTACTAAATCAAAGGCATTGAAACTTGGGAAAATCGTTTGAGTTAGTTTAATATAATGGTCGATTGTGTAAATGTCATTTGAGAGTAGTGGACTAACTTTTTTATAATCATAATTTGAAAAAATTTGATTATTTATTTGATTGGAATCAATGTTTAAAGAAGGCATATCAGATAAAATTTTTTTTACGTAAGTTGCATTAAACCAGTAACATTGCTTCGTAATAAACTGGCCATCAGGTAATTCCACAGTATCATCAGCGTTTTGAGCTTTAGGACGAACGTGCATCACTTTAGATTCCTTTAAAGAAGGTAAATTATTTTGTGTAATTAATTTAGTGCCTTTAGTTACTTGAGTTAATATTACACCATTTTGAACTTTTTGTTTTAATAAGGACCAAAATGCATATAAGTCATTATTTAGTGTTTCTTCAGGCATTTTCCATAATTTAAGCCCTCTAAAATAGAGATTTCGGCCAACATATTGAAAAACAACAAATAAAAACGTTGTATTGCTAAACTTTTCTTTTACAAAACTGTTACCCCATTCTTCATTCACTAATTTATGAAATTGAATTTGTTCGAATGACATAGCTTCTTTAGGAATTCCCTTTTCGTTTAAACGAACGGTTTTTATAGTTAAATTTAAATCTTTTTTTAAACTTTTAATATCAATATTAATGTATTTAAACATTGCGTTTACTAAAGTGGTGATGGAAAGTTTATTACTTAATAAATTTATATTTATATCTACCATATTACCTACATCGAATACATTTTTATTAATAAATGTATCAAGTGAAGAAGTGATTGGTATGTTATTTTGCATAATAAAATCTCCTTTAATATAGAATAATATGTTTTAGATTAATTATACACTAGTTTATATTTTAAGTAATGAAGTTAAAATAATTGGGATATTAGATAAAAATAGTTAATCTTTTTTCTTTATATTACGAATATAAATAAAGATTACAGGCAGGAAGATTTTAAAAATAGAGTAAAGAAATATGTCTATATCTCAATATATTCGCACTTCCAGAGAGTCAAAATCATCGATTTGACATCTCTTCACTAGATCCAGAGGAATTCCCACCATCATGAATAAAATGGACGCGGTCAGAACTGTTCGACCCAATTGCAGCTGGCAAATGGGAAATCCTATTTTGAAGTGTATCACATCTGGAAAGGTAAAGTCGGGGCCTGGTGGAACAGTCGTCCGTTCAACATCCTTTCCATATGTCCTAATTCCCATGCACTAGCCAAGAAATGGGGGAGCAATTGATTAGTTCGATTCTCCAGGGAAGGGAGCTGCTACCCAGAAATAAACCATCCCGCAGGAAGTAGGAGCGTTCCATGGGGATTATTATGTTGTTGATATTGTCAATTCCGCAATCAAACAATTGTGATTAGTGGCATGTATGTAGAATTTTTTATGCGTTGCTTGAACATTCTTTGGAAAGTGAAATTGATTATTCAATAAATCAAATAAACTCCCCTCTATCTGCGTGTGGTAGGAGGGATTCATCGAAAAGAATTGCTATTTAATATTTGACAATTAAATAGGACCTAAGGGAGTGTTATTTATGGAAGGACATGTTTTTTCAAAAAAACAGTTAGAAACTATTTTTAAAAATGTTGTTGGCAAAACATTAGGGGAGGTAGATAGAAATAATGTTTTTGAACGAGCAAAAACAAATCCGAAAATCACAGGTATTGTAGGAAATGTGATTGAACAGTCTGTACTCGGGTATCCACCGGACTCTAAACAAAGGCCAGATTTATTAGTTGATGGTAAGGAAGTAGAGTTAAAAACAACAGGTATAAGAAAACCAAAAAAGAAAAGTAAACATCCAATTGAGGCGAAAGAGCCCATGTCTATCACTGCCGTTTCTCCCCAAAACATATCAAATGAACATTTCGACACATCTCATTTTTGGCATAAACTCGAAAATATGCTGTTGGTTTATTACCACTATGCTTCTAATGAAACAGTTACAGCAATCGATTATGCAAATTTTGTGATTGTGGACTATCAATTTTATCGTTTTTCCGAGAAAGATAAGGATATCTTGAAAAATGACTGGTCTATCGTAAGAAACTTTATAAAGGAATTACAAGAGAGTTATGACATACCGGAAAATGAGTATCATAGGATTTCTTCTGAATTAAGAAAAGACTTAATGTTTATTGATATTGCTCCTAAATGGCCTAATAGACCAAGATTTCGGTTAAAAAGAACAATCGTTTCAACGATTGTCCAAAAACATTTTGGCGAAAAGTTTGAAAAACTAACTACTAATTATTCTACCTTTAAAGAATTAGATGAAAAATTACATAACTTAACAGAATTATATCGTGGAAAAACGATTTTACAACTGATGTTGGAGCTAGATATTCCTGTTAATAAAGCTAAAACAGGGGATGTACATAAGTCTATTTCTGAACAATTAGTTGTAAAAATGTTTGGTGCAAAAGTAAAAAAAATCAGTAAGATTGAATTGTTTAATAAAATAGGAATTATACCGAAAACGGTCACTCAAACCAAACAGGGGACCAGAACAGAGGATACGAAATTATTTACTATCGATTTTACCGAATGGACAGATGAGAAAATTGAGTTTGAGGATTCTTTTGTATTTAATTATTTTACTAATCAGCATTTTTTGTGCATTCTATTTGAAGAATGGTCAGTTTCTTCTAGTTTACTTAGGAATAAATTTTTGGGATTTAAACGATTAATTTTTCAAGATCATGTAATAGAAAATGATGTAAGGAAAGTTTGGAATGAGGTTAGAGAATTAATTAATAACAATCAATTAAAAGAATCTCCAGAATATGATAAACACGGTCGTTCCATCATAAATAAAACAGGAAAATTGAGGACTACTATTAATTTTCCAAAATCGAAAGATCATGATTTTTTTGTTAGAGGCTCAGGTGAAGATTCAAATAAAAAACCATTGGTAATTAATGGGATTCATATGTATAATCAGAATTTTTGGATAAAAGGAAAAACTTTAGTCACCATGCTAAATGAAATAGATTTTATTTGATATATTGCTGGGGAAGGAGATAATCGGGTTATTGAAAGTATTCGCAGCCCGTTTACAAAGTTTTCCTACCTCTCATTCGATGTCATGGTGATTAAACAACTCCGTACTTTTGTCATTTTGTTAGAAGATATGGCAACAAAGCTTTTGTTCTTTCTAGTGATACGATTTCGATCAAAGAGCATTTCTCACGTCTTGCAGATTTGATGAGAAAACATAATCCAATTAACCATACTATTTTACAAAAAGAAGAAAAGCGGTTAATAAATAAATTAAATGATAAAATCTCACAAATTGAGGATGAGCGTTTATTCTTATAAGAAGATATCGGTCAGGCGATTTCGTTTTATTTTAGCGGCAAGTTTTCAGATGAAGAGGATGCTTTTATTAAACCATTCATCGAAGTGGATGGGGAGGCATTTAAAAAGAATATTAAAAAGGTTTATTTAACTGGCCTAGATGAACAAGGTTTACCGCTTAGTGAGTTTAGTACTCCGTGGCCATTACAGGATGAGACCCTCACCTTGTTAAGTGAAAGACATCGGGTCCCTGAACTGAATGAATTACGAAACAGATCTATCAAGCAAATTTCGAGATATTTACTTTTTATCGCTTTAGAGTTTTTACCAAACGAACAACTAGAGCAATCTTGGATTCGAAATTTCCTTAATCGCGTTGAATTACAAACGACAGTATATGTCCATCAGCTCGGTTTAAACGTAGTAAATCATAAATTTGATTCCAAGGAACTTGGTCATATCAATGAAAATCCTTTTGATTTTGCGTGCCATACTACTGATGAAGACGAGTTAAGATCAGCTTTTGATGAACTGAAATACGAGGATATTCTTGCCGAATACCAGTTATGTCAGCGCCGTTTTTATTACGGATATGTACTAGGCCGATATCCGGTCTTTTTCGATGAGTTTATTCATCAGTTCATTTTCACTGAGATAGTAAAGCTAGTAAAACGGTATACTCTGCAAGCCGATGATAAGGTCATAAAGCTTGTTAGTGAATTGTTCCCGCAGTGGACTGAATTCAAGAAAAATGCGCTTGCACAAACAAGTATTGGATATGCCTGACGTAGGCAAGAAAGACAAGATGTAATTCATGGAGAATGTTTCAGTAAGTGAAACGCGTAAGAACTTTCAGTTTCCTGGCTTGAAGAAAGAAGATAGAATAAAACTTTTCGAGGAAGTCATGAAAAAGAAAGAAGACATCATGAAGAACTCAAAAAATCCATCACCAGAAATGGCAGCCACACTGGATGCCAATCCTGGATATAATTGCCGCTTCTGTCCCCATCTTTATTATTGCTCAGCAGGAGTATATGCGGTGAAGAAAAATTAGTATGAATGTACAAGTATGGAAAACTGTCGCAGCGAAGTTGGCGTACATTAGAGGAAACGGTGCAGCCCTTATCGATTGTGGAGGAAATTACCTTGATAGCAGTAAAAGAGATTAAGGATAAAGGATTACTGGTATCGGCTAAGGAATTATTAAAATCAGGGAACATCAAATTAGATGACGATGATGATGATTGGCCATAAGAGGTTCGTATTATAGTAGAGAGGTTGATTCAAGTATATGGGCAAGAGCTTTAATCATACACTAAAAAAACAACAGCAAGATATTGTTAATTTTAAAGGAAATGAAGTCTTGATTCGTGGGATTGCTGGCAGCGGGGGATGGTTATCTTGATGCCAATCGACGAGGCCGTGGTAGTGAAGTTCGGGTAACTGCTCCTGACTGACGTACTGAAGCTGTACCTGTTGAAGATCCTGCGCTTAGCGAAGATTATTTTATGTTTCCATTACAAGAGCATATACGTATTTGCAGCTTTATTCTCATGGCGAACCATCTCGATTATTGAAGGAATTAGATAATCAGTATTTCGATAAGGTGAGTATATAACCGTAAAGATGCTGTCTCAAAAGGTCGTTTTATGACGCTCTTTTGAGCAGCTTTTTATTTTCTTATTTTTTATGCACAATAAAAAGGTGCCCCGAAAAGATATTACTTTTACAACACCTTCTCTTTCATTCTAAGGGACTGATACTTCTATAAAGGAATTGGATTATATTAATCAGATTAAAAACTAGCAGCTCTTTAGCTGAAATAGTACCATTTTTGTTAAGTTTAAACGGAATAACTTTTAACTCGAAACATAAATGCTCAAAGTCTTGCCTAGATTCAGAATTAATCGTATAACCAAAGAATCTTTCTTCAATTACCTGACCAAGACCACCTTTTGCTTTGGTATTGTTTAGCCTGTTTATTACATTGATTTCTCCAATGGTTTTACCTTCCGGTTCCTGAGCTTTCAATAAACAATCATCCATCTTTAAAGTTTGTTTAAAATTTAGTTAGAACGATCGTTCTTATTTATGATATAATTAATTTATAAAGATTTATTGATGATATTTTTTGTCATCCTTATTATGGAACTGAAAAACTCATGGATTTGTGGTAAGATAATCTAATCTATTCTTTTTTAAAAAGGTAAGTAAAATCTCGTTGATTATCCCAATTAGAACTTATTTTATTGGTTGATCTTTTTGTCAATTGTTATTATAATATTTCTTAGGTATATTCAATACCGAAAGGATGTTCGTTATGTTGAAAGTTATAGAATTATTTGCTGGAGTGGGGGGTTTCCGACTCGGACTTGAGAAGACAGAAGGTTTTGAAGTAGTGTGGGGAAACCAGTGGGAACCCTCTAAAAAGGCACAAGATGCTTTTGATTGTTACGCTAGAAACTTCGAAGGAAAAGGACTTCATTCGAATGAGGATATAACTTCTGTTAGTGAAAAGATTTTAAGGGATTTAAATGCAGATATTATTGTTGGCGGTTTTCCATGTCAGGATTATTCAGTTGCCCGAAGCCTTTCTGGAGAGAAGGGTATTCAAGGAAAAAAGGGAGTACTATTTTGGGAGATTATAAGGCTTGCAAATGAAATAAACCCCAAATACATTTTACTTGAAAATGTTGATCGTTTATTGAAATCTCCTTCAAAACAAAGAGGCAGAGACTTTTCGATTATGCTTGCTAGCTTTCGAGATTTGGGCTATTCAGTTGAATGGCGTGTGATTAATGCTGCAGAGTATGGACAAGCACAACGGCGGAGAAGAGTCTTTATTTTTGCGGTTCGGAATGATATTCAGTTTATCCAAAATAAAGCAAATTTAGAAGATTCAACTATGCTTCGCTCGGAGGGCTTTTTTGCAAAAGCTTTCCCTGTATTGGATGATGAAGGTAAAAAGTTTCATGGCTTTACCTTTTCAGAAGACATAGTTGATATTTCAGATAATTTTACTAAAACATATTATAACTCAGGTATTATGAGGGATAACAGGGTTTATTCAGAAGAGTTAACCCCTGTCATTGAAGAACCTGTTACATTAGGAGAAATCCTTCAATCAGGAGTTGGCGAAAAATATTATATAAACGATAGTGCTAAAGAAAAATTTATATATTTAAAGGGTCCAAAAAAGATAGAACGTACTGCAGCAACTGGGCATAAATATATCTTTTCAGAGGGTGGAATGGCTTTCCCTGAGACTCTTGATAAACCTGGTCGGACGATGTTAACGAGCGAGGGGACAATTAACCGGAGCAGTCACGTTGTCTTAGATCCTGAAACGAATCGTATTCGAATTTTAACTCCAGTGGAATGTGAACGATTAAATGGTTTCCCAGATTATTGGACAGAAGGCATGTCAGATAGGATGAGGTATTTCTGCATGGGAAATGCCCTTGTTGTGGGCTTAATTGAGCGAATGGGTAAAAGAATTCTAGAAGTTGAAAATGAGGATTTAGAAGCACTAAAGGAACAGCCTCAGCAAATGAGTTTACCCGTTTAGATTAAAAATTATCAAACGAAAAGCCCGGGATGACTTAAAAATGTGTCCCGGTTTTTTTATTACCTATTTATAACTTTCTATTTAAATAGTGGTAATAATTTTTATCCCGAATATTAATCAGAGCGTTTTCATATTTTGGTATAATATTGGAAAATAAGTTTACGAAAATATAAAAAATTACGGTTTAATAAGGGGAAGAAAAAATAATAAATCAACCATTTCACACCACCTAGTTTAATTCTGTTTTATTTATATCGAATCTATTATAAGCCTAGAGTATTCTTATATCCGTGAATCTCAGATGAAAATTGTCTCTTCATAGCAAGAGTTCAGAATTTGGACAAACATATAAAGCTTTGGTTGATGAATAACGGAAACCTGTTCATGGATTAAACATAGTTCGGAATTCAAGACATCAGTATTGTAATATCTTGGTTAAAGTCATAGACCAATTCACTATCATACAAGGGGGAATAATTTATAATGGCAAGAACAAACAAGGTTAAATTTTTAGTAGATTTAAGTCCTAATACTCAACTGACTCACAAAGTATTATCGAGTTACACTTCATTGTTTTTTAAAGACTTCGCAATTGGCTCAATGTTTCACAGTGGTGATAGAAAGAATAAATTTTCAATCAATGCAATTGAAGGTAGCGAGTTTGAATCCTATCTCAATGAAAAAGTTGGAGCAACTGTAAAGTCTGATTCAGAAACATACAAGGTCGCATGGCTAGATTTAAGCAAGGAAGCTGACTTTGAAATTTTAGAAGAAATAGCTGTAGAGTTGCCGAAGTTTGAAAATGCAGGCTTGAGAACACTTTATGAGCAACATTAGGATCTCGTTTACTATTGGGAGTCTTTAGTGATTAAACACATAGGTTTGAATTCACGACTTGGTTACAGAAATTAATAAAACCCGTCTTTTATTATCAGTGTGTAATATAAGTGGAAAATTTTTCAAGTAACCCATCCTTTTGTATATTAGATCCGTAGGCGTAAGTAAATTTATGAGAGTAGCGTTCTAGGGGTGCTGCTTCTTTTTATATCGATATGGTATTATTCTCCTATACAAGAATTTCAAGGAGTAGATTGCAGCCTATTCTTTCTCTCAAAATGAACCAGAAAAGATTAACTTAATTTATAAGATAATTAAATTGAAAAAGAAAAATCCTTCCTAATGTAAAGTGTACCCGTTGTAAAGGACATTTTTAAAAAAGACCTAGGCAGTTTCAAGAAGATGATCTCTGTATTGAACAG
>NZ_JBGBPR010000021.1:0-85088 GCF_041106275.1 Neobacillus sp. BF23-41 | reverse complement strand
AGCGAATGGCTAGTTCTTACTCGACGGGAATCCCACCCGCTATATGATACGACCTAGGCTCGGCCGCACAAGCACCCGTTAGTGAAGTACTAACTACCCGTATTTTCATCCATATGAAACAAGACCACTTAATTTTTAGTGGTCTTGTCTTTTTAGTTTGGAGTTTTTCTAACATTCATTGAGAATTGTTTGTAAATGGACCGACAATAACAGTTAGCGGTTTTACTTTTTACACTAGAATTTTTATTAATTCACATGAATGTCCATTTCACTGATTAAATAAGTATTACGCTTTTACTGCCATTTTGTTCATCATGCTCATCATTTCAGTCATCATTTCATCGCATTCTTGCATTTTAGTCATCATTTGGTCCATGTTCATATCCATGTTCATGTCACAGATTTGATCCATCATCATTTTCATGCAATTCATTTCACACATCATTTTTTCCATACAAGCCATCATCATCATGTTCATACACATTTTTTCCATTTCTAATTCCTCCAATAAGTAAATGTATTTTAGATAAAAAAGAAAATAAAAAAGCACCAAAACTCCCCTCATATTTAATACTCAAGGACCTTTTAGTGCTTCTTGTTGTCAAGTCAGCTATTCTTTTCTATCCAAAATTTACTATATAATACTTTTTTTATAAAATGTCAGAGTTTTTTCTTTTTTAACATAAATTTTGTACTTTTTACCTTATCTTTACTTTCCGTTTTGATTGTATTCTATCTACATTATGTACTTGAATTAACCTGCCCCGTTAGTGGAACAAGGAAAAGGCGATGCCTTCTTAAAGCATCGCACCCGTTACTTTATGTACAATTATTCACAATCTTATCCAATCATATTATTTATTTAGCAAGAATGACCTCATACTCAATAAAACAAGCAATCTATTTTCGGTTCCGCAGTTTGACCTAAAATCGCCTTTCGTATTTGGCTTGTTTGGGCTTTTTCTGTTTGTTCAAGTGGGTAAAAATAGGGCGCGGCATTAAAATTCGATGTGGGGGCAATTATTGGGCTTTATAGGTCAAATTCGACCATTTTGGTAATCGCTGAAGGTTGGGAAATAACTAATTTAGCCAATTGGTTAAACTCTATTTTTCTCTGTTTTCTTAGTTTTTCATACACTCTTATTGTCCAACATTAACCAGTTGGTTTGCGCTTACATTGCTGATATACTAGGAAGTGGCTGCAAAAGCCACCTGAAAAATTACTACATGGTTTGGACAATTGGCGCCGTTGTTTACACCGAATGTCTTGAGTGATTGCTTTTACGTTCTTTAAATCAGAAAATTCGATTAAATTTTTACATATTTAAACTTGATAAAAAAGGCTATTTCACTTTATGATTGTGTTGTTTAACACTATTGGTTCTCTTATTTTGTTTTTTTGTACTTTTTCTTCAACTATACTGCTCCGTTAGTTCAATAACAAAAAGCCACCAAGTATGGTAGCTGATCTTTAACTCTTTCACTTATTTAGTGATTGTATTGTTATTTAGAGGTATTAAAGTCATTAAAATAATACCGACAACACTACCTAAAAAAACGAGATAGAGTAAACTCCCATTCCCATTCCTGTCCAACCGCCTACACCAAAAATGCTATACAATAAAATAATTATGCAGAACAAAGAAATTGATAAAGAAACAATGTATACTTTGTTTTTATTAGTAAACATACCTAGTACAAAAATGCCAATTGCGACTAATAATCCAATATGGATAATTGGAAACAAACCTTTTATTTTGGGCATTAATATAAGTTTCTACATCGAAAAGTAAAATACCTTCTTCCACTAGCCAGCCCCGTTAGTGGAAGAAGAAATTATAAAAGGAGCATTTAGGTCCCAATTCAGGCTTATTAATCAAAAACACATGATTATCGGTAAATTCCATTTGGATGAAAATGCCGCCTCCAATTATTAACCTTTTTAAACTTCTTATCATCTGTAACATGGTTAGGAAGTGTCAATACTGTTACTGACCTTAATCCAGTCAACCCTAATCCATAGACTTATTAATTATCGCTCTCCTCTTTTTTTAACGATTGAGCAGGGTCTTTTTAAGTTTTGTCATTTTTCTAATCTTGAAGAAACTTATTTTCATGGTAGAATATCATTGGCCCGTGTTACTTAATCGTTCCCATCCCGCCAATTGTTACACGCACCTTGACGTTTACATCAGCCTTCGAAAAGGCTTTCCCCCATTGATTTTGGACTTTTTTCCACTCGGGATACGTATAGGCTCTTGCAAAAATCCCAAATCCAAACGGGTCAATGGTGGCGGTTTGCGTTTTCTTTATTAAGCGCTCGAAATCGGCTTGCAGTTTCGTTTCTATACTCTTTTGCAGTTTTGCTGGGTCCTTCCTTACATTGAATGGAAAAAGCCGTTCTGTAATGGCAATTCTCATTTTTACGTCTGTGTCAAAAATAAAATGACCGTCATACCTTACCTTTGTTTTTACCTTGATGTTCGGCGTACTATAGCTGATCCAATGTTTATCCTGTCCATTCGATTTCAAAGGGACTGAAATGGTAAATGGGAAATCACCTTTTGTTTTATGCTGCAGGATACGTAATAATTTGTTTTCATACGGTTTTATGCTTAACTTATATCTACTCTGTTCATCCAGCAGAGCCGTGCCGGTCAACATGATTTTGTGGTCTTTTTTCATTTCGGTGATGCTTGCTGTCATCCCTTTTTCCATCGTTTGCTTACGGAACTCTTGAATGGTCGTTTTTACTGTGATATTTCTTCTGTAGGCCGTTTCCACTAAATTGGCTAAATACAAAGGGAGACGCGGCTTGTCTTTCGGCCTAAAGAAAATGACATCAGAAACAGGCCCTTCTATGGCGACAACGCGTGTGGATACCGTATTTTTGGGGTCCCGATAGAAGGGATCAATATAATCAATCCAATTTTTTCGTTTTAACAGCTTTTTCCCGACTAAGATTAATTGCGTTTTGCTTCCCGAAGTTAAAGCCATTACCGTCATATCAAACAGTTCCCTGGAATCGCGAATCGTAACAGCTTTCACTTCGACTTTCTCTTCTTTTACCTTTGCTTCTTTATTAAACACCGGACTTGACATGTACACTACTAAATGATCATCCTCATCCAAGTCTAAACCTAGTATAAGTGACAGAGTGACATCTTCAACATTTATCTGGTCCACGCATCCCGTCATCATCATAGCCAAGAGCGATAGGCAAAGTAGTATCTTCCTTTTCAATGGCTTACCCTCCGACGCAACTTTTCATATATCCAGCTATAGATCCATAAAAAGGGAGGAGCTACGAATGCCAATTGCAGCCCTCCTTTGACAAACATTTGCTGGAATTTTTCCGATTCATTCCAAGTAGGCTCACGCCAAAAGACCAATCCAATAATGATCAATAATAAAATAATGACGTGCTGGCTGTGATCCTGTTTTCCCAGCAATTGACTAGAACAAAAGGTTGCAAGATATATGCAAGGCATCCAGGCTGTAGAAACAACAATCAGATAAAAAGCCAATATAACCATGTCAAAACGCTCTAAAAAACGGAATTCAATTAGCTTAAGTAAATACAGAACGGGCTGATTAAAATCGATAATCCCATCGGGGCTAAAATAGACAAAGCAGACTATCGTTACAAAAACATAAAACAACATCGTTAAGGTGTTCGCAATCGTGATTCCGAGAACCGCATGCTCCTTTTTTTGTAAAAAGGGGTACAAAAAGAACGCGACTTCAAATCCTAAAAAGGAAAAAACAGTAGTCGGTACAGCTGATAATACTGGTTTCCATCCTTCTTTAAGTATCGGAAGAAGATGCAGCCAAGTCCCATCCCTTAGCGGTATCAAGAAAAACAAAGGAATCCAAATGACCATGTAAAAAGACAGCTCAGAATATCTGCCTATGACACGAATCCCGTTACGGGCAACGAAAAAAGTAGGAATCGAAAATAAAAGTAAAATGATGTAACTTGGGGTTTTAGGCAGAAACCATGCCTTGATATATAGACTGCCGTTCACAAGAATGATCCAAGCGTAAAAAGCAAAGTACACCATGTAAACGATGACGGCTGCTTTCCCAACTATTTTTCCGAATAATCGGATAAGAATTTCGAAAAGGGTGTCATCTGGGTATCTTTCGGCCGTTTTAACTAAAAAAATACTCGCAACAACGGAGAAAAACCATCCAATCGGAATAGCGATCCAACCATCTGTCCCAGCTTTTTCCGCAAGTATACGCGGGAGAGCTAGAACACCCGTCGCCACCTGCGCCCCATTAATCAAAAAGATATACTGCATGAGAGTGATTTCATTATAGGCATATTTTTTCATCGTTTCACCTTTTCGTGCGATTTCGACCTTGTCGAATAGTTGGAATAGCCCCGGTGCCTTTGGGGCGGCTTTTCATTGCCCATAAAGGAAAGCGCAGAAACGCATCCTTCATATCAGCAAATCGGAATGGAGCTAGAGGAGTTCCATAGGGTGTACCTAATGATTCAAGACTAACCAGGTGGCCAACTATGGTCATCCACCCTACAACAATCCCTACAACTCCAAACATGGCAGCAGATAACATCATTGGAAATCTTAATAGTCTAATGGACGAACTCATATCATAATTAGGGATGTTATAAGAAGCAATCGCTGTAACAGCAACGACAATAATCATTATGTTGCTGACAATTCCCACCTGAACAGCCGCCTGCCCAATGATAATGCCGCCCACAATGCCAATGGTCTGACCAATCGGGGTCGGCAGCCTTAGTGCCGCTTCCCTCATCAACTCCAGGATCATTTCCATAATTACCGCTTCCAGCACGGGTGGGAACGGAACTTGTATCCTTGATTCTGCAATCGAAAGGAAAAGCTGCATCGGGATAACTTCATAATTATAGGAAATAAACGCAACATAAGTGGCGGGCAAAAATAAGGCCATCATAAAGGCAAAAAAACGCATTACCCGGATAAAGGAAGAAACGAACCAACGGGAACCGTAATCATCCACAGACTGAAAAAAGGAAATAAAGTTTGTCGGAGCAATCAATACGCTCGGAGAACGATCCATAATAATCACAAATCTCCCCTGAAGAATTTGGGATGCAGCTGTATCAGGTCTTTCAGTCAACATAATTTGCGGAAAGGGTGAATAAGGATTGTCTTCAATGAACTCGATAAGTTCGCCGGTATTAATGATAGCGTCCACTGTAATATTTTGAATCCGTGTTTCCAGTTCTCTTAGCACGTCTTCAGAAGCAACATCTCTCAAATATAAGAGGGAAACCTTTGTTTTCCCTCGAATACCGACGGTCATCTCTTTTAAGATTAATTCCTGATGGGGAATATACCTGCGGATTAGGGCAATATTTTGACTCCCTGTTTCCACAAACCCTTGATTAGCACCTTTTAGAGATATTTCATTTTGAGGATTATTAAGCTGTCTTTGCGGCCACCCTTTTGTATCTAATTGATACCCGGTGATTTGCCCGTTTAACAATAAAACGCTATCTCCTCCTAAAATCGCATTTTCGATCTGCCCCCACGTATAGACCATATCGATCTTTCCTATTGTGATTGGCAGTTCCTTATTAGGATCGAAGGAGCTATGCATCAATGGCTTTAGAACATAATTTTGGATCGCATCTTTATCCGTCAATCCGGGCAAGTACACCAAAGCGGCCTCCGTTTTACTCGCTGCGATGGGAAAGCGACGAATCACTATATCCGGTGCTTGAGAAAATAGCAGTTGGAGATTCTCTGTATTGTGGGATAAATCAGAGTCCAGGACATCATCTTCCATATTTTTTTTATAAAGATTAGAATTATTGCTTGTTTGATGGAACCGAGAAGAGCGCTTTCCTCTTAAAAACTTCAGAAAATAAGACATCAACTCCTTCCCTTTCTGCATTTGCTTTAAATTATGTTTATAGTATGCATTGTCTAAGGAAAAATATTCTAAACCTTCCCCTGGGCGACGCTTACTTAGCATCGCTTTTTATTTTTGCCATTAGAAACTACTTCAATTTAATAATAAGGGTTAATTCTTGTAATTAGCTATGTTCTTCAATCTTGACATGTGTAATTACTTGAATCGTTGTTTTTTAGACTCTAGTTGATTTTTTGGAAAAACGGGTACATACCCAAAGCCTGTCCTATTCGTGATACATATAAATACAGTACAACAACACAAGAGGGATAGATGGAAGGGGGGGACAAGAGTGGACTAACTATTGAGGGGGTTAGGTCGTCTCATGGAACCATCATGAAAAACTAGCTAGAAAGAAGGAGAAAAATATGCAACCAATGGTTTGGATAACCGTTTTATCTTTTTTGGTTACCCTCGGATTGATTCTTTGGAGACCTAGAGGCATTAATGAAGCTATACCTGCCACGATAGGTGCGATTATTGTCATACTCAGTGGAAGTGTTTCTCTAACAGATCTGGGTATAATTGCAGAAACGATAAGCGGTGCTGCGATAACTATTATGGCAACGATTGTAATGGCGATTGTCTTAGAGAGTTTTGGATTCTTTAACTGGGTGGCAGAGAAGCTTGCGGAAAAAGCAAATGGGTCTGGCATCAGATTATTCTGGTATGTCAATCTTTTATGTTTTCTCATGACACTCTTTTTTAATAACGACGGCAGTATTTTAATCACAACTCCAATCCTAGTCATGTTATTAAACAACATGGGCTTAAAAAACCATCAAAAAATTCCGTATTTGCTGTCTGGAGCTTTAATTGCAACTGCCTCGAGTGCTCCAATTGGTGTAAGTAACATTGTCAATCTGATCGCTCTAAAAATCGTGCATATGAGCTTGTATTTGCATACTGCGATGATGTTTGTTCCTGCCACGCTTGGTTTACTACTGCTGACTTGGCTCTTGTTCCTTCGCTTCAAAAAAGTCTTACCGAAAACCGTTCCGACTAAGATTACTGGGCGGTCACTCCCTTCTTACCATCCACTTAAGCCAAGTCCTATGAAACATGGTTCAGAGAAGGAACGTTCAAGGTTTATGCGAAACGTCCTGCTGTTTGTATTTGCAGTCCGTGTCAGTCTATTTGTCGCTTCGTTTCTTTCCATTCCAGTCTCTCTTATGGCTGTAATTGGCTCGCTGGTCCTTTTAGGATGGAGATGGGCTTATTTAAAAATACCTCCAACCGATATGCTGAAAAAAACGCCGTGGTATATTATCGTGTTCGCTTTTAGTATGTATGTGATTATTTACGGTCTGAATAATATCGGACTAACAGACTGGTTGATCCAATTTATGCGTCCAATGGTTTCTGGAAGCCTGCTCAATGCAAGTGTGATGATGGGTGTACTTCTATCAGTACTCTCAAATATTTTTAATAATCACCCTGCACTCATGGTTGGAACCCTCACGTTAACGCATATGAATCTAGATCTACTCTCCTTGAAAATCGCCTATCTGGCGAACGTCATTGGCAGCGACATGGGTTCCTTACTACTTCCAATGGGAACGTTGGCTACGCTGATGTGGATGCACATTGTAAAGCGTGGAAAAGTAAGAATCACTTGGTGGGAATATATAAAAGTAACAGCTGTCGTTATACCGCCTACTGTATTATTCACATTAGTGGTTTTATATTATTGGGTTTCTTGGCTCTTCGGTGGAGCACTCCAAGGATAATTTGAGAAAAAAGGAGAATTAAGATGCTTATAGATTTTGTAGATTCAATAGGAATTCAAATTGAGGTTGAAATTTCAGGAGGCGTTATTCACAAGGGAATCCTAACAGATGCTGGGTTGGACATCATTGTTTTATACGATGGCAGGACCGATTCATACCTCTATATTCCATTTGTTCATGTTCAAAGATTGAAAGAAACCATTTTAGATGAAGAATATACCTCTTATAACCCTCCTTCAGAAAAACCAATTGAAACAGATGTAATATCGTTTCGTAAATCATTAACGATTGCTAAAGGTTTGTTTGTCAAGGTTTACGTCACAGGGAATAAATCAATTCATGGTTATATAACCAGCATTATGAACGACTATTTTGTCTTTCACTCCCCTGTGTACAAAACAATGTTTATTTCGATGAATCATGTTAAATGGCTAATTCCGTATCCCCCTAATAAAATACCGTATTCTTTAAACAAGGAAAATCTACCCCTTGTGCCTATATCCACTCCTTTAGCCAGATCCTTTGATGAACAGATGAAAAGATTAGAAAATCAACTAGTTATTATAGATGGTGGAGAAAATACTGAAAAAATAGGCTTACTTCAAAAGATTCGTAATAACAAAATGATTCTTATAACAGCTGATGGGGAAACGGTTTGTCGCAATTTAGAGCATATCAAAACAATACAATTACCGTAAATACCTTATGTAATAGATAAGGAATTTAATAAACTCAACTTTAACCAAAAATAAGTAAGTAGGTGATGTCCACATGAGAAAACAAAACAAACAAAAAAAATAATCCAACCAGAGTTTGCCGACGAGGATGGATTACTCAATCACTTCTATAGCTGTTTGTTAGACCGAGACGTTCAAGTCACGGTCTTCTTTATGGTTTACCACATATTGTATTATATGTTGTTTGGTTTAATTTTGTTTAAGGTAAAAAAATATTGTAGTTCTATCTTCCTGTATTATCTCCCCTAAACTAATAAAGGTAATCTTAATTGGCACACCCAATAAATTACCTTTTGAAAATCCCTCGTATTTAAATATTTATGCATTTATTCTTCAACTAAACCTCCTCTATATAGAAAGGAAAATATTGAGATACCATCAACAATGAAATTGGGATAGACTTGAAAAGATTAATATTTCCCCTTACTGGTAAAATAACTTCAAGTAATCCCTTCTCATCCTTTTCTCCTCCCAGTATGAAAAATTACTTTCCCTTCTTCAACACTCCTGGACCGTAAATACAATAAGAAAATGCCGCTTATACTTAATAGACACTTAAGTTAATTTTAATCAGTTTTTAATAAATAGCCCCCCAATTTCTATTATAGTAGAGAAGTAGAGACTAACATCATCACAAATGAAAATAAGCGATGGAAACAATGACTACTTCCAAAAAGGAGATGAGTTCCTTTTTAAGAAAACTTAGCATTTTCTGAACAAACTGAAATAGTCCAACCTTCAGATCGGTAAATGATAAGCAAAGAATCACAAGTCACCATATTTTTTGAAATCGTCAAGATTATGGCAACCATTGTGGGAGAAACAGAGCGGACTTCCTAAATGATAAACTTGGATTTGGATGTGTTTCCTTATTTAGAGAGAGAAATAAAATTAAGTTGTGGGAAACCACTTTAAAGAAAGGAAATTATATATGCAAGAAAACCAAAATAAAATGAAAATTTTACTTAACAAAGTGCCACAAGTGACAATTTTCTTTTGGATCATCAAAATTTTGTGTACAACTGTTGGTGAAACATTTGCTGATTTCATCAATTTCAACATTGGACTTGGTTTAACTCTTACTACTATTATTATGGGAGCTGCATTTTTAATTGCATTGTTTTTTCAATTTAAAGCAAGCAAATATGTTCCAGCGATTTACTGGGTAACAGTTGTTCTTATAAGCGTATTTGGAACATTGGTAACGGATAACTTGACAGATAATATGGGTGTACCACTTGAGGTTAGCACAGCTGTTTTCTCGGTGCTTCTAGGACTGACTTTTCTATTATGGTATCTTAGTGAAAAAACACTATCGATCCACTCGATTTTTACTAGAAAAAGAGAGGTTTTCTACTGGCTTACGATCCTTTTCACCTTTGCACTTGGAACAGCGGTCGGCGATTTATATTCCGAACAACTTGGTTTTGGTTATCTCAACACAGGAATAGGCGTTGTTATTATTATTGCTCTTGTGTTCTTAGCTTATAAATTTTTGAAACTTGACGGAGTATTAGCTTTCTGGATTGCGTATATTTTAACTCGTCCGCTTGGAGCGTCAATTGGAGATTACCTATCTCAATCAAAAGTAAATGGCGGATTAGGACTCGGGACAACCGTTACGAGTGTGATTTTTCTTATCGCTATTTTAGCGATCATCGTTTTCCTTGCCGTTTCAAAAATTGATACAAATGCTAAAAGTGATATAGCGGAAACAAACCAAAGAAATGCAAATAAGAAACATGTGCTAACACAAACGATTGTTGTACTCGTAATTTTCTTAGTTGTTGGTATAGGTGGTTATAACTGGCGCAGTAATAATATTGCATCACAAGGTGCTGAAGAGCAAGCTACATTAGCAGGTCAAATAAACGATTTTGTTAAAATTGAAAATGATATGCTAAACGCTGTAAATAAAAACGACTTTTCTTCAGCGAAAAAAGGGGCAGATGAATTAGAACATCACTGGGACACACAGGAACCTAAGCTTCGAAAAATCGATGGCGCTACATGGACAAAAATTGATGGAACAATTGATGTTGTATTAGCAGCAGTTCGTTCATCGAATCCTGATGTAAACAAGTGTAAAACAGCACTTAACAATTCATTTAGTACCCTAAACGTAGAAAATAAATAATAATCTTAGGAATCGCCAATCGCGGTTCCTTTTTAAATAGAACTCTTATTAAACTGCTTCGTTAGTTCAACAAATACCTTAGTTTCCTAAAGCCAATTGAATAAAAAGAAAAATTAGCCAATAATTTCAATTTATTCGTTTTAATTTATCTCTCAACAAAACCACATTCCTTACATATGGTAGTTTATGCTCTCAAAAGGTGGTGTTAAATATGAGCGAAGGTACTAATTTCGGATCCGGATTTGCTTTTATTGTTGTACTGTTTATTCTTTTAATCATCGTAGGTGCATCCTTTGTTGGTGGTAGCTATGGCGGTGGCTACGGTGGTGGCTACGGTGGCGTTGGTTATGGTGGAGGCTTTTGTTGTTAATCCCCTCACGTCAAAACAACGTTAAGATTTCATACTCTGACAGGTCGTTATGACCTGTCTATTTGATTAACTTTAAGGTACTTTAACATGCTTTCCGATTCCTCTTTTGAACAAATCAAACTTATAATGTACATAATTTTTATTTCAAAATTAGGTATCAAACTAGTCCACACAATAAAAGTTCACATAGACTAATGATGTAACAAGACAAATTCATATGGAGGTCATTTAATGATGTCCTATAACTAAATTGCTCCTTAAAGTGTCACATACCCTATAGGGCCTAGAGAATTTAAGATGCCAGCAACTTAACTAAGCTCACCCACTATTTTTGTCCCGTGAACTTCTCTTATATTTAAAGTACTTGCGATATAATTTAGGTTCTTGTCGGTAATTCCCCCACCAGGCAGAATAATAATTTGGTCAGCCGCAAAATCCACATATTCCCTCAACCGGATAAGGTTGTTTTCGATTGATTTAGAACTTGGTCCACCGTGTGTTAAAATCCGATTCACACGATGTTTTACAAGCCAATCAATAGCCTCAAACTGATATTCATGTTTTATCTGATCAAACGCCATGTGAAAAGTGACATCTAGCCCTTTCGCAGTTTCTAGCAGGTAGAGCATGGCATCCTCATCAATCCACCCTGAATCATTTAGGCAGCCAATGACCACTCCATCTGTCCCTAACTGTTTGAAATGGACAATATCATTTTGCATAATCTCTATTTCTTCTTTATTATAAATAAAGTTTCCACCTCTGGGCCTAACCATGGTCATTACCTTTGTATTTTTGATATGACAAAATGGAATGGTTTTTGCAGCTACCCCGTGACTAACGGTAGTGCCTCCTACAGATAGGTTGTCGCAAAGCTCAATGTGATGTACCCCCTTTGCAATAGCCACAGGAACAAATGTAAAATTCTCGACACAAACTTCTTTTAGCATAAACACCCACCTTGCAGAGTACTACTCAGTTATGAGAACTGTGGTACACGACGGCACCTTTAGGACCGTATTTATTAAGTTCTTTAATTTATATATATATAATAGGAAGAAAAATAAAACAATACAGGTCCTAAAAAATTTCAGCTAAGGTTGTTGCTAATCCCATATAAGTACTGGTTTTGACCGTACTATACTTCTAAGCCTGCAATTCCGATACCACCAGGTCCAGCATGTGTAGATATCATTCCGCCTGCTTGAATCCATTTTACATTTTTGAAACCTGTTTCTTTAGCAATTTCATCCATCCCCTGCTTGATCTTTTCATCAAGTCCGACAGAGTAAAGAAGGTATAGTTGTTCTTTTTCAATGTCGTATTGACCTAAATAATCTCGAATGAGTTTTTCCGAAACAATTTCCATTTTCCCACGATATTTTTTTGTTGAAACAAGATTTCCATCAATTAGTTCAATACGCGGCTTGATTTTTAACAAAGCCCCACCGAGATAAGCTAGATTACTGACTCGTCCTCCTGCTCTTAAAAATTCTAAACTTCCGGGAACGAAAGCCAGTCTTGATTTAGGAACCTTTGATTCAATCTTCTCTACTAATTGGGCAGGGTCAATTGAAGGTTCATTCGCTAATAAGGTAACCGCATACATTACAATCGCAGTTAATCCACCTGTTACGTTTAAAGCATCAATTAGAAAAATATCATTCAAATCTTCCGTTGCGATGATTGCATTTTGAAAGGAAGACGATGCCTTTGAAGTATAACCAATATGTATAATAATGCAATCTGGAAAATCATTTTTTATCTTCTTGAAAAATTCAAGATATTCATGGGAATTTGTCGATGTTGTAGAGGGTATTTTTTTTGTCCGCTCGTAGTAGTCATAAATATCCGTTACAGGTATCGTTCCATCTAAGTAATCCTTCCCATCGATAATCACGTGCATCGGGACCACCTGGACATTATGTTTATCAGCTAATTCTTCTGGTAAATCCGCACCACTCTCTGTCGACAAAATTATTCTTCTCATAAATATCCCCCACTTCTTACTTTTATTTTACTATGGTGTTTTTTTGCAATTGGCTTAGAAACAATTGCCGTTTTCTCTCCAGTCCTTCGAAGACATCCTTGGTATGTGTACGCAATATTGGGACCTAACGGTGTGAATGTATTTTTGCCATTTCTATTTTCATTACTTTTCTTATGATTTTTACACATGTTGTCACATCCTGTTATCTTTACGGCTCAAACCCTTTCTGGCTCACATAAACCTGATTTTCCGGAAAGATATCTATAAATCTCTTATATACTTTTTTAATAACTTGCGGTCCATACCATTCTTCTAAACCAAGTTGGGCATATTTTTTCTCGATTCCAAGTTTTCTTGTGCGTTTTCCTCCACTACCATCCCCCATAAAGTAGTCATCCATACATATCCGATCGACGAATGGCTTCAATTTCTCAGGAAAATATTCTCCACTCGGTAATATGGGTGCGATCGCCACTTGGGTCGGTATACCCGCATCCACTAATTTTTCCAATGTCTTGAAGCGTGCCTGAATAGGAGGGGCCTCTGGAGTAAAATGTTTACGTATCGTTTCTGAATCCGTTTCAATCGTCATACTTACCCGGACTTTATCTTTTAAATGCCGCAGCAAATCGATATCACGACTTACAAGTGGGCTTCTCGTCTGTACTAATAAGAAGTCAGGGGGATCTTCTACCATAACCTCTAGTAAAGAACGTGTCACTTTTTCCTTATGCTCTACGGGTTGATACGGGTCTGTACTTGATGACATAAAAATGGTTACATTCCCTTTGGCTTTGGCTCGATGAAGCTCCTTCCTTAATAAATTCGCAGCTCCGTTTTTAACATCAACCCAATTTCCCCATTCCCCTTCTCGAAAGAGGGATACAGGCATTTGACGTACATAACAGTATGAACACCCAAATGAACAGCCTGTATAAGGATTTAGTGAATGAGTATATCCAGAAAGAAAGCCTGTACCTTTATTAAGTATGGTTTTCGGGTTTTTATAGAACAATTCACTTTTCATTAAGGGACCTCCTTTCCATGCAATATACCTAAATAATCACTCATTGCTGGATGAGATCTGTCCTTCCAGATTCAAATGCAATTTCTTCACTTCTAATCCGCCACGATAGCTGGTTAATAATCGATGCTTAGAGGGTTGGTTTATTCTTTGATTCCCTTTTACATTTTCTCCATTTTACTCATTTGACGAAATTGTGCTGGTGTATGTCCGGTTTTCTTTTTAAATAATGTAATAAAATAGGACGCGTTAGGCATACCTACACATATGGCGAGATCCGCAATCGCTTTATTTGTGTGAATCAAATACTCTTTAGCAGCGTTTACTCTCACCTGTTGGATATATTCAACTGGTGTGATGCCTTTAATTTTTTTAAATGTTCGATGCAAATGATAGGGACTCCCATGAGCAATATTTGCTAATGTTTCTAAAGTTAATTTTTCTATGAAATTTTTATTAATGTATTCAGTGATAAGTGCCACCCACTCACTATCAGGCAATCTATCATTAGTAGGCTTGCAACGTTTACAAGGGCGAAAATTTGCACGGAGAGCTAGTTCTGCGTTTAAAAAAATAAGTACATTTTCTTTTTTGGGAATGCGAGATTTGCAAGATGGTTTACAGAAGATTCCTGTGGTCTTTACAGCATAGAAAAATTGATTATTGTACGAAGCATCATTGTCTATAATTGCTTGCCACTTTTCATTTGTCATCATGTCCACGTCAGTCAAAATTCCATGTTCTTCACTCTCTTGTAATTCATTATTAATACGATCTCGCATTTATCTCACCTCTCCTTACATTATACCCCCTATAAATTCAGAATTTACATTTCTAGGAATGAAATAGCAAGATATAAAAATTTAATATTTATTTTGAATCATGAAAAATGATTCCAAGACCGTATCGTTCTCCAGAAGTAACCGTACTTACTCCGTGACGAATCGTATTTTTGTAATACCCTTTTTTACCAAGAGCAGGTCTATGGTTACTAGGAAAGATTAGTGCACTGCCTTGTTCTAAAGTAATCACATGCCCCCTGCTCTGAGCACGAGGAATTTGTTCCACTAATAAGGACTCTCCACCCGTATAGTCTCTATCTCGTTGATTTAATACAAATACTACTTGAAATGGGAAAAATACATCTCCATATAAATCTTGGTGCAAACAATTAAACCCGCCTGTTTCATACTTTAAAATTAGGGGTGTCGGTCTAGTTTGTTCATATTCTTCACATGTTCTCAAAAATTCTTGAAGATGATCTGGAAACTGTTCTGGTTTCTTTAAATAACCCAACCATCGATTTGCTGTTTTGGCCAACTCTGGATAAAAGGACTCTCTTAAACTTTGGATGATCTCAGGTAATGGATAGGAAAAATATTTATACTCCCCATTCCCAAAGCGATATCTCGTCATATTGATTGTCGTTCTGTATGACTCTTCCTTACTATAAAGTTTCATGAAGAAGTCGCATTCCTCTTTTGTTAATATTGCTGGAAGCTTTGCAAACCCTTGCTCATCTAATTCGTTTTGAATTGAATCCCAATTTAAACTTTTTACACGTGTTTTTATATCTTGGACCATTTTTATCGCCTCCTATTTAGCTATCATGATAACTTACACTATAGCCTCATAAATAGAAAAAAATAAGGTGTTTAGAATGTAATAGCAAGATAACAAAGGGCACTGGTGACGGTTCCTGTGGACTTAAAAAAACAATCTTTTGAGGCATATGAGTGTATTTCTGGTATATAAAAACGTTCCTTACAACATGTAAGAAACGTTGAAAAATAAGCTTTTCTTCTTTTTACATATCTATTTAATTGTTTCACTTTCATAGGCTTTTTTTCCTTGCTTACTTTGATGATTTCACCGATAATACAGATGGCAATTTCTTCTGTTGTTTCCGAGCCCAATTCCAATCCGATTGGGGAATGGACCTGATCCAGACTGCTCTAATTCTTTAATAGTATCAACAGATTAATAAGTAACGGCTATTATCCCCAACCAATACCTTGATTGCCATATAAATTACGACCATACGTATAAACAGCATCCTCATACAAAGAAGTAACATGTGTGGCAACTGCAATAATGTCACGTACAAATACTTCAATCGTATTATTCTTTGTTAGAGATGCCCCGCCTAGTGATACCATTACTGTCGTAGCGATATCCTGACAAATTTTGATAATTTCCGCAAGTGAGAGCTCCTCTAAAATAATATGGAGCTCTTACGTTATATTTCTGTCTTATTCTTATCAATCTTCTCTGGCAACAGCTATTGTAATAACCAGGGAATACAAAGTTATTTACAATACAGAACGTCATTCGTTATTTTAATTTTTATAATCAAAAGAAATAACATCTCATAATCTCTTTGACAGATCTTGAGTAATTATTTTGTTTCTCGGTGTAACGTACGTCTTTTTAAACGCGGTGAATATTTCATCAATTCAATACGGTCTGGATTATTTCGCTTATTTTTGGTGGTAATGTAATTGCGGTCTCCTGTTTCTGTACATGCTAACGTGATTTTTACTCTCATTTTTATATCCTCCTTGTGGGTATTTATTACGCGGTAACTGTAAAGGATGGAAGCGGATCATGGAATAAATTCCAGTCCATTTTCATTTCTTCATCGGTCAATAAACATCGATCTAAAGAAGCCTCGATTTCATCGCGGTTCATATCAACCCCTATTAGAACAAGTTCTGTCAACCGATCACCAAATTCTTCATCCCAATTCTCCAATAGCTCTGGTTCTTCCATAAGGATTTGCTTTCTTTCGTGTTCAGGGTAAGACGCAAGCCATTCGCCAGCTCCCTGAAGCATAATCGAGGGTCCTGCTTGTGATAATAGACCTGTCATATCATTTCGGGTAGGCAGCCAAAAGAATCCTTTTGCTCGAACAACTTCTTCTGGCCAATCCTCTAACCATTGCATCCATCTTTCAGGATGAAATGGTCTCCTTCTACGATAGACGAAGGATGAAATGCCATATTCCTCTGTTTCTGGAGTATGCTCTTCCGTTAATTCCTTGATCCAGCCTGCCCCTTGACTTGCCTCTTCAAAATCAAATAATTTTGTATCCAATATTTCATTTAAGTCCACTTGTGAGTGAGCACTTTCAATTATTATTGCATCTGGATTCAGCTTTTGCAGGACTGCTTTTAGCTCAAGTACACTCTTTTTACCCACTAAATCGATTTTATTTAAGACCAGGACATTCGCAAATTCAATTTGGTCGATTAATAAGTCGACCACTTCACGCGTATCCGACTCATCTGTCCCCTGTTTCCGATCTAGCAGGCTTTCCCCGGAAGCAAAATCATGCCAGAAACGATTCGCATCGACAACAGTCACCATGGCATCGAGCCTGCAAAACGCCGATAAATCAATTCCTAAATTTTCATCAACGTAGGTAAACGTTTGGGCTACGGGTATCGGCTCACTAATGCCGGTTGATTCAATGACAATGTAATCAATATCCCCTATAACCGCAAGCTTCTCCACTTCTTTTATTAAATCCTCCCTCAGCGTGCAGCAAATGCAACCATTCTGCATTTCCACCAGTTTTTCTTCTGTACGTGAAAATCCTCCTTGTTTTACTAAAGACGCATCAATATTAATTTCACTCATATCATTAACAATCACAGCAACCTTTTTATCTTCCCGGTTTGCTAAAATGTGATTTAATAATGTTGTTTTTCCTGCCCCTAAATACCCACTTAATACGGTTACCGGTATTTTCTTCACTTTTACTTCTCCTTTATAAATCTGAATGATTACGATTTATGCGATAGACCTGTACATCTGATTTTAATAGTATCCCTACCCCCGCTTCCTTTGCAGGACAAGCTGTTAACAAAGAGTCGGTCTTTATTTTACTTAGTCCACACATAGTTAGGATAAGGTAAATTGGGTAGTGTAAGAGTTTTGAATAGTCGTAATATCTATATCTTTCCCAATTAAGACAATACAAGGATCTGCTTCAAGTTTTTGCGGAAAATCACCTATATGCACTTGATTAGAACTATACTGAAATGGATACAAACCCGGTTTATCTTTCAAGAATATGTATCCTTTACCACGCATAACCCCTTCTGGTAATGATTTCAGCCATTTTTTTAGTTGTCTTCTAGTTACAGAAGGAACATCTTGAATCGTTATGGTTTTAATGCTCGCATGCTGTACATGATCATGATGGTGTGCATGTTCATGATTACAAGTAGAATGACGAGGATCATCACAACTACCTGTTTGGTGTTTATGGGAAACAACGGTTGTGTCTGACCGTTTTTGTAGTAATTCGCCTATATCAACGTTTCCATAGGAAGTCTTCATTACTTGTGTATTGTTATCTAGCAACTTAATGAGTTTAGCATCTATTTTTTGTAATTGTTTTTCATTCACCAGGTCCACTTTATTTAGAACGACAGTTGTAGCTCCCTTAATTTGATTTTTAAGCAAGTCACGAACTGTTTTCGAAGTAAAAATATCTTGATTTTCTAAGTATGAACTTGCATCAATCATACTAATGACGGATTGAATATCAAAAGAGTGCACAAAAGGAGGACTAGCCATTACTTCTACGATTTCTAACGGATTCGCAACACCTGTCCCTTCAACGAATAATGCATCTATAGGTTTTTCAGTGTGTGTTTCTAAAAGTGATGTTAATGTTGCTATTAAATCGTCTTGAATTGAACAACAGATACATCCATCTAATAACTCAAATACATTCTCGTCTTTAAACAAGTAACTTTCTACATTCACACTGCCTAGCTCATTTAATAGAATGGCAGCTTTTTTTTGTTGAGATTTGCAATACTTTAATAAATGTAGCAGCAATGTTGTTTTTCCGCTTCCCAAAAATCCTGAAATTATATAAGTGGGTATTTTTTTCATCGTAATCCTCCTCGTCTACATATACTTTCAGTAAAACGTAAAGATTTTATCTTATATAACAACAGATATGCACCGATCTCCATATAATGCATAATGACGGCATTTATAAAAATTATGTTTAAAACGGCAATAAATCCAAAATTTCTAAAACAAATTGTTCCTAGAAAACTCCAACCATTTATGTAATCCGTCACTATAAACTACTAACAATCCGTGCCGCTGCCTGGCGTGCCCCAGAGATATTGCGAACAATCGTCCATTTATACATACACCTCACCTCTTTAAAATCGTAATCATTACGATTTGAACTTGAATAATTGATAATGTACCACTTTTTTATTTAATGAGCAAGTTCATTTCGTTAAAAATATTAAAAATATTTGTTCCTTGTTGCTGTATACAGTTAGCATTTAAGTATTTTGTTTTAGTGCAGCATGCACTACGTATGTTGTTTCCAGGGTGAGGACCGTCAATGGAAAGAGAATGAAATCATTTCCGGGATTAGGACAATATAAAAAGAAAACTCAGTTTAGAAATGAATGCCCATCTCTAATTATGAACAAAAAAGCTAATTCCTTGGAATCAGCTTTTTTGTTATTTAATAATGCTGTTCCTCTCTGCTCATTAGAAGAAATATTACTCATGCTATTTGAAAGGGATATGAACGGTATCAATAAAATCATTTAGGACAAGAGATAGTATGATCACAAAAATGAAAAAAGAAGATTTCATGATGATTATGAACAATGAAGAAGATGGATCACAAACATCACAATCGCAGTCCGCTCCATTTAAATCACTATTTAAAAGACGGAAAAAACCGATTATAAAAAGACTTATCATAGCAAACAACATAAAAGGAATCATCTTGGGTTCCAGTATTATCAAGATTTTTTTTGATACATATAGCTTAAAAATCACTAAACTAAAACCAATTAAAAGAATTCCCTGTAGTTCGTTGTTGAATTGCCAAATAGGAACCTGCTTTTCTTTCATTCTTTAACCTCCATTTATTAGGTGGCCAGCCAGCAATGAGAGGCCAAATACTGTTATAGTTATGACAAGAAAAAAGAGCAGTACAAAGCGAACTTTGAACGAAGATAACATAACAAATACATTCTTTAAATCCATAATTGGACCATAAACTAAAAAACCTAATATTGCACCTGGAAGAAATACATGTCCTAGAGAAGCAGCAACAAATGCATCCGCTTCTGAACAAAGTGACAGAATAAAGGCAAACGCCATCATCATAATCGTTGAGTTTACAGGTTCTTTTGCCGTTTCAATAAGCATGGATTGCTGAACATACACTTGAGCAATACTTGCAAGAAATGCACCGATTATAAATACCTTACCCACGGCAAAAAATTCCTGGCAAGTATGATGCAATACCCCCTTTAACTTTGAAGCCCCTCTGTTTTGATTTAATGGCCTCTGCAGAGTCAAATCATCCGTATTAAATTTCAGAATATTTGTTTTGTTAAAACTAACATAAATTACTGTTCCTGCAATAAGAGCTGTCATTACACACAAAATAAATCGCCCGTAAAAAATTTCAGGCTGCCGTTGAAAGGCATAAAACGTGGAACCGAATACCACAAAATTCAAAATGGGTGCACCAATCAGAAGTACGGTACCGGCATGCACTGGCATACCCTTTTGAATCAACCTTCTGACCACCGGGATGATTGCGCATTCACACACAGGAAGGATGGCAGCTCCAATTAACGCAGTAATCATTGCCGGAATAGGCCTTTTGGGGATAAATTTCTGTATGATTTCTTCGGTTATAAATATTTGAATAACCGATGCCATTAATGCACCAATAACTATAAAAGGAAGTGCTTCAAGTAAAATGCCAAGAAAAACAACAAATACAGTCCTCCATTCACCCTGAAAAATGACACGTATGATTTGAAGGGATTCATCATTTCCAAAGAAAAAAAGATACACAATAAACAAAAATAGACCGTATAGGAATATGTCCTTTATAGGAGATGAAATTGTCATATATAGCTCCTTTAAACCGAAATAATTACGATTTAATTTTATGCTTGTCTACTTTGGTACATTCCTTTTTTCATTTTTGAGGGCATTTTTTATCGAAACATCAAAAAACGCCTTCAAATTTGATTTTGAAGGCGTTTTTTGCATTTTTGGTGAAATTTTCTATTTTCACGGGTACATAAAGGCACACCCATTAAATCCCCATTTGGTCACAAAATTTGGACTGCCCCAGATGTTTAATTTGCTCCTTTTGGCCAGACTCTCATCTTCCCTGTATAGACTGAGATACTTATAGGGAGGATTCATAATATAACCGACTCGTGCAAATCCTTCCTTTAGCAGCGTTTCTTGAACCGATTTGCCATCGACATAAACATAGGCTACTAGGCGTCCGTAGGAGTCCCTGGTGTTCTCCAGCTCCAACTCCATGGTCACTGTGCCGCTTTTTACTAATTCGTCATTCCTTAAGTAAGCTTCCTTTGCATAAGGCTAGACACACATTTTCGGCTTTTTCGATTCCGGTGTATCAATTAACAGATAACGAACCGTTTCGATTTTCCCCTGTACTCTTACCTTTATTGTATCGCCATCAATGGTATCCACTAATGTGACGGGTACTTGTCCATTTGGTGTGACTGAATCTACCACTTTAAGAGAGGTACTAACTGGAATCTCATCCTGCTGAAGGCTGAAACTTGGTTTTATTCCTTCCTTCTGAAAGGGCGAAGGATGGAAAGCTAGAACTGTTGTAGCTGCTACTAATGCGACTCCTGTTATTCTTTTTCGCAAGAAATCCCCACCTTTTTTAGGCTTCCACGTCTACCAACTAACCATATTGCTTGTAATTCCAAACCTCAGTAGGTTTTAAGTTTCGAATTCCTCTTTTTTGGGGATCACATGGGCTGATTGATCTTTCATCGTCTATATATTGGATTGAAGAAAAAATAGACAGGGTTTGGAAAAATAATTTTCAAATTTGATGGTCATGGGAACAGGACGTAAGGACTTCGATTAAAAGTTTAATTGGGTTTCCATTTCACAAAGAACCAAAATAGATTCAAATATAAACAAGCTCTGGACTCTTTAGGAAACAGAGTTCAGAGCTTGTTTAATTTTCCAGCAAAAGATAATTGTTTTCCTTTAAGTGCTTCATTCAGTATTCGCACCGCTTTCGGTCCAACACCATGTAACTTCAGTATTTCTGACTCAGTAACCTTGGTCAATTGATCAAGTTTATAGTAGCCAGCATTGATAAGAGCTCTTGTAGCAGGTTTACCAATATTGGGGAAATCATTTTCTAGTGGCACATTATTGAAATTGTCCATATATTCTCCTATCATTATTGAAGAATTTAATCTTTATTTTTTACTTCGTTTCCAGTAATATATTAAACTAAACCTTTAAATAAAGAACTAAGGTATCGATTTTCACCCATCCAATACAATTCCTTAAATAATCATATTAATGATGTTCCAGAAATTTAATGGCTGACCGAATAGACCGAATAAGACTTGGTCCGATTAATTCTGCTATATCCAAGAAGATATCAAGGAATTCCCACCAAATGGATTCCTTTCCTTCTTCTTTTCTTTTGTCTCTTCGGGCTTTTCTTCTCTCTTTAAATGTATTCACCATACTCCTCTCCCATCTCGTATCTATAGTTTTAAAATTATTAAAGTATATTTTTGCAATTTTTATTTTTTGTTTGACATATGAAATAAACCCATGTCTAATTTAATTATATGGTAAATGTTGAGAATTTCAAAGCACTCATTTATAGTAAAAATAGATAAGTTAAAAGGAGGAGTATATATGAACCTGGGAGCTTTTTCAGTGAGTTTAAACGTTAAAGACATTCATCTATCTAAGTCATTCTACGAAAAACTGGGATTTCAAGCTTTTGGTGGTGACATTAGTCAAAATTGGCTTATTCTGAAGAATGAAAATTGCATCATTGGGCTATTCCAAGGAATGTTTGAAAAGAACATTCTGACCTTTAATCCAGGGTGGAATGAAAATGCCGAAAATCTTGAATCGTTTACGGACATTCGAGACATTCAAAAACAACTTAAGGCTGAAGGAATAAAAATGCTGACTGAAGCAACTGAAACAACAGAGGGACCAGCACATTTTATCATGGAAGATCCAGACGGGAATCAAATTCTTGTCGATCAGCATCGATGAAAAAAGAGAAATAACGGCTGAAGAGTTTTAGTACCTTAAACTTCTATTATTTCTAACAGTATAATTCTTCAAAGGAAAGGATGATTGAAATGAGTACGGATCAGCAGTCTACATCGAACCCCTCACTCAAAGAGAAAGCTGTGTCTTTTCTACAGCTCGTAGCATCAGGGAAAGTTCGTGAAGCATACCAGACATACATAAGTCCTGACTTTCGTCATCACAACCCCTATTTCCGTGGCGATGCAGAATCACTCATGCTTGCGATGGAAGAGAACTCAACTATGAACCCTCATAAAATACTTGAGGTCAAACTTGCTCTTCAAGAGAGAGAGATGGTTTCGGTTTACTCTCATGTGAAACAAAATCCAGAGGATCTTGGAGGAGCTGTTGTACATATCTTCAGTTTCCAAGATAACCAAATCGTTGAATTGTGGGATATAGGACAACCCATACCAGAGGATTCCCTTAATGAAAACGGCATGTTCTAACTTAGTTAAATGGATGTGCTGCTAAAACACTTTATCTTTTTTGTTACTTGTTTGTTCCGAAATTTAATCTGACAAATTAGGAGATTACGTGGATTCGTTTTTCATGAAAACAGGTAACACCTTTAATCAAATACTTATTAAAAAAGGTGCATGAATCCGTTTCTGGATTCATGCACCTTTTTGTTGAACTATTTGGACTAACCCTTTCCAATAAACATTGGATATTCCTTTTATCAAAATTCAACCAAACGGAATTAAATGTGTAGTTTTAAAGTACTCCATTAACTAGCTGCTTCATCGCGTTTAATTCCGCAGAAAGCGCCAAAAACCATTCCTTATCCCCTGTTGATAATGCCAAGTCTAGGAGAAATTCAATTTGTGACTTGTTGGTTACATTCGAAACAGGCAGTTTTTTCACCCGTTTACTTAAAAAAGGAATTGTTTTGCCAATCGCTTGATTATTGTCACTTGTAACAACCGTTACCTTCACTATTCCTTCTATACTTGACAGTGAATCAATATAACCAATGATTAATTCGCCCTCCAGTGATTCTACCTTAATCCAATCACCTGTTTTTAAAACCGTATTATTATTGGAGAACATAGTTTTTTTCACCTTCTTAATTTTATTGCGTTTAATCCTAAGATATGCCCGCATTAATTAATCTGTAATTTTTTTTATTACATTTTACTCAAAGAAGTCTAAAGTCATATACCGGTCACTCCCGCTTATTAACAAGGTCAACAACCTCTTTGATTGTTGATTGTATACTCCTTTAAATATTCTACCAGATGTTCTTCTACTCCGAAGAAAATGCTAGAGAGATCTCTTTTAAAATTAATAACGTACTGGACTACTAAGCATTACAGATTGACTAGTCAAGAATTTAGCTTTTCTAAGTCCGTGGATATGCCGATTTATTTAAATCTCCCATTGTTTTTTGACTTGTTCTTCTGCGATCCGTTTAATTTTTTCCCATGTCATATCTTTTTCCGCTATGACATTGGTATGGTAATTCCGATTTTTATAATTTACTGTCACGAAAACTTCAATCATCCGTTATTCCTCCTTTTAAAAACATATATAAATTAAATATATTTTGGCTTTAGTTTTAAGTTTAATACTAAGGATTTTGCCCTTATTATTTCATTTTAATTGGCCTCTTTTTGCAATTCGGTGTACAAATAATTTCGTATCCTACGGGGCAAAAAACTACGAATTTCGTCCTCGTTATATCCAACCTGTAATCTTTTTTCGTCGAGGATGATTGGCCGGCGCACCATTTTAGGATGCTCCATTATTAATTTATACAATTCATTAAGCGGAAGAGTTTCAATATTTACGTTTAATTCTTGGAACGCCTTCGAATTAGTTGAAATAATTTCGCTCGTCCCCTCTTCCGTCATGCGAAGAATCGATTTAATCTCATCGACTGTAAAGGGCTGAGATAAGATGTTTCTTTCCATATACTCAATTCGATGCTCTTCAAGCCAAGCTTTAGCTTTTCGGCAAGAACCACAACTCGGTGTGGTATAAACAGTCACCATACTTTTACACACTCCTTCGTGTATTTTGGCAAGTATTTTTAAATGTAATAAAAAATCTTACAGTTACCATACTGTAAATTTAATCGATACAGTTCATTTTGTCAATTGTAAAGTTTTGGATTGATTATCAAATGTATATGGAAGTTATTTTGACAAAGCTATCATTATACCATCTTCGGTTTTAGTTTTTCATCAATATTTATTGAATGTTTGCCGAAGGAAGAAGACGATTTAGTAGCAGGATAACCTTCATCTACCCTAATATATATATTGTGAAAAGTAAACCAACTGATAAGATTGCAATAATTTCAATCAATCGAGGTACAACTTTTTTCACTTCATCCAAAGAAATCAACCCCATATTGAAAATCTCTTAATGATACTTTATTCAACATTTTCAAGGGTATGTCCTTGGTATATTTGAAATTATTTATTGAACTAATCTTCCTGATTAGGAAAAGGCGATACTGAATCGCAGTCATATCTTCATATATTCCCTTGATTCTGTCTATGTAATCTCCCTTAACTTTAACCAGGCAAGATGCAGCTACCATCGGATTTCTGGTGGTCGGTTATCCAACCCTTTATCACGTAAATATTTATGCCAAGATTGCATTGTTGGATGAAAGTCACCTTGATAGGAAAGTGAAGGTAGCTAATTGAAATTTTCATTTATAATGGCATTTTCCCCAATTTAAAACAAGGCTCTTCCAACGGGAACAAGCATCCATGTTATCCAATAAAATGATATTAGCTTAGCTAGTACGATTTTATGGATCTTTAACCAAGGGAGTAGGTAAATTTGGGAATCATTAATGGAAAAAATTTTATTGATCGTTTAAATAAGTTGGAAAATGAGATTTGGTTTGATGGTGAAAAAATTAAGGGAAAAATTTCTGAGCATCCTGCCTTTAAAGGGATTCTTAAGGCAAAAGCTTCCCTTTATGATTTACAAAATAATCCCGTTCTAAAAGATGAGATGACTTTCTTTTTACCTGATAAAGAAGAACCTATTGGACTTTCATATTTGCAGCCCAAATCGAAAGAGGATTTGAAGAGAAGAAGAAAAATGATCGAAAATTGGGCAATACACACTCATGGAATGATGGGAAGAAGTCCTGACTATATGAACACGGCTGTAATGAGCTTTGCCTCCTCTGCCTCACTAATAAAAGGTAGGGAAAATTGTTTTCCTGAAAATATTAGATTTCTATATAAAAGAGCGATGGAACAAGACCTCTCGTTTACACATACATTTATTACTCCCCAGGTAAATCGTTCCCAGCATTATTTGGATTTTTCTGAAAAGCCTATCTCCGCTAAGATTATTGATAGAAATGAAAAAGGAATAGTCATAAAAGGTGCCCGCCTGCTCGCTACTCAAGGCGGGTTAACTGATGAAGTATTGGTTATTTCTGCCACAAGATTATTTGATAGTGAAGAAGCGTTCGCCTTTTCTATCCCTTCTAACACGAAAGGATTAAGATTTATTTGCAGAGAATCTTTTGTGGGAGGAGAATCTTCATTTAATCATCCCCTCAGCTCAAGATATGAAGAAATGGATTCAATCGTTGTGTTTGACAATGTATTAGTTCCATGGGATAGAGTATTTTTTTACGATAATGTTGAAGCGGCTACTGACTTCATGAATCAAAGCTCTTTTTACACCTTTGCATACCATCAAGTTGTAATCAGACAAATTGTAAAAACAGAATTTATTCTTGGGGTTGTTCAACTTCTTGTCGAGACGATTAATGTTAGTGAGTTTCAACATATACAAGAAAAACTTTCCGAAATGATTATTGGTCTTGAAACAATGAAAGCACTATTAGAGAAATCAGAAAATGATTCAGAATTAGATGAATGGGGATATATGCGACCTAGTACGATACCATTACAAGTCGCTTGTAACATCTTTCCTAGAATTTATCCCCGCTTCAGTGAAATTATCCAATTAATTGGAGCTAGCGGAATGGTTTCCTTACCTACGGAGAGGGACTTTGATTCAGATATTAGAGAAGACCTGAACCAATACCTTCAAGCGGCAAACAAGACAGCTCATGATCGGGTTAAAATTTTCCGATTGGCATGGGATCTTACGATGAGTTCATTTGGTACAAGACAAACCCAATATGAGAGATACTTTTTTGGTGACCCCATTCGATTATCAAGTGCTTTATATAAGAACTATCCTAAAGATAAACATGTTGAAGAAATTCGCAAATTTTTAGATCTAAAAAATTAAGAGTGCCTGGTCTAATTGTCATAATACAGTATCCACCAGTTATAAATTTACAACTTTTTCCATACCTAACAAGAAACAGGCGTTTCTACAATTGTGGAAACATCCTGTTTCAGAGAAACTTCATCTCATTATTATTTGGAAGTTTTTATCAGATAATTTTAATAATGGTGGTAGTACGGGTAGTGGTGTGGGTGAGGATAGCCAAAACCAAGTCCTGGATAAAAACCAAATCCTGAACCTGGTCCACCTAAGCCAAGACCTGGAGAGAAACCAAAACCTGAGCCTGGTCCTCCTAAACCAATACCTGGATAAAAACCTGGTCCTAATCCTGGTCCAAAATCCTTATTGAATCATCACTCCCGTTATGAAGTAATATTCAACGTTATTTTTTTAGGTTTGCTATCATTAATAATGAAATCTGTTGCTCATCTGTACTTGAAATCTGTTCCAATTGATTAACAATTAACCCTTGTCGCTGCGATGAATGGTTTTGACTTAACTTTGCTTTCCCTTCTATTTTGTTGATTTTTATTTTGAATCCTTGAACTCCCTTGTTCATACCAGAGAGAAACTCAGCATCTACATCTTGCAAACTGTATGAACTGTCAGGAGCTTCGTACTTCATTACCATATCATTTAAGGAGTTCATTAACTCATGTTCATCCTCTAATAGTTCGACTTCTCCGTAAACATGAATAGTTAAATAATTCCATGTTGGTACTGCTTTATTCGTCTCATACCAAGATGGTGAGATATAACAATGAGGACCATGAAAAATAGCTAAGACGGTTTGATTTTTGATATCTTTCCACTGAGGATTAGGACGAGCAAAATGGCCATATAAGTATGAATTATCCTTGTTCAAAATTAACGGTAAATGAGTCGCAAATGGCAACCCATTATGTTGAGAAAAAAGAGTCGCAAAACTATGTTCCTTCATAATGTCGAAGGCAAGTGTATCGTCTTTAATTTTAAAATGTGTAGGAATATACATGATTTTTCTCCTCTCAGAATCTTTTCTTATTATTAAATTTATTATTTCTCTAAAAGATAACCGTTTTTTAACCACGATCTTGTTTATCAATGAAAACTTCTTCATCTACTACAATTCGGTCATTCCATAAGCTATGCAATAAGATTTATTCCTTTTTATATTTAATTTTTTAGTAATGTCAATTGAACTTGAAGTTAGTTTTTCACTGATACAGAACCTTTTTTTGATACGGGAGCATTTTTACCTAATATTACTGAAAAAACAACAATCACTGCTATTACAAGAGTGAAAGGTGTGATGGATTCATCTAGAAATACTGTTGCAAATAGAATCATCAAAAATGGTTGTAAGTATTGAATCTGACTAACTCTTGCTATTCCGCCCATGGCCATTCCGCTATACCATGCAACATATGCTAGAAACTGACTAACCACTGCGAGATAAATAAAACTAACCCAAGCTTGTAAAGGTGCATGGAGCATTTCAGTTGTAAGGTTTAGCCCAACTGGAATAATGAAAAATGGAGCACCGATCATAATTGCCCAAGCAATCACTTGCCAACTACCTAATTCTTTCGCTAATCTCCCACCTTCTGCGTAACTAAGTCCAAGTATAATTACTGCTGTTAGTAAAGCTAAATCGGCAAATTGTAATTGACCGAATCCAAGATGAAGTGCATACATAATAACAGCTAAAGAGCCGATTATACTTGAAATCCAGAATTTGAGAGAAGGGATTTCACCTGCTCTAAACATAGCAAATCCTACTGTTGCTAATGGTAACAGGGCTAATTCCACAGCTCCATGAGAAACAGGCAAGGACTCCATTGCCCAAGAAGTGAGGAGAGGAAATCCTAAAACTGCACCAACAGCAACAATAAGTAGACTTTTGAATTGGCGAGGAGAAGGTAGTTTTTCTTTTCGAACAATCAATATCACAGCTACTAAAATAGCAGCAACAACTGTTCTTCCTAAACCGACGATCGTAGTCCCAAAATACTCTACTGCAATACTTGTAGAAGGGAGCGTTAAGCTAAAACAAATGACACCTACTAATCCCAACAATAATCCAAATTTCTCCCTGGTTTCTCTCTGCATCTTATCCTACCTACCTTCGTATTATATCTGTATCATTTTCTGTTTTTCTTAAAAAACAGTTCTGATATAATTAAAATAATAATAGGTACACACACTAAAAATAAACCACTTTTTTACCCTTCTGTACCGGTACAGTTGAAGGAGGATAAATGTATGAGCTCAAAATATATCGAGATAATGGAAGAAATTAAGCTTCGGCTAGCAGATGGGGAGCTTATTGCAGGGAGTAAACTCCCTTCTGTTCGTCAACTATCTGAGTATTTTTCATGTAGCAAAAATACGGTCATTAAAGCATACGAAGAACTAGAAAAAGAGCATTTAATTTATTCTGTTCCTAAAAGTGGCTACTATGTTGTCAATGAATTACAAAATGCGACGAAAGAAAATGAGGTGATTGATTTCTTATCTGCTGGTCCAGATAAGAACGTTATGCCCTATGTTGAATTTCAACATTGTATGAATCAAGCAATTGAACAATATAAAGAAGAGCTTTTTACATACTCTGATCAACAAGGGCTTTACTCATTACGAGTACAGTTAGTGAAATATTTGCAGAATTTACAGGTGTTCACTCAACCTGAAAGAGTAGTCGTTGTATCTGGCTCGCAACAAGCCCTAAATTTATTAGTTTCAATGCCGTTTCCAAATGGAAAAAACAATATTCTAATTGAGCAGCCTACTTATTTCGGGTTTATTGAGTCCATCAATCTGCACCAAGCTACTACTTTTGGAATTGAGTTATCGATGGAAGGGATTGATCTTGATCGTCTGGAATACATTTTTCGAAATAATGATATAAAATTTTTCTATATTATCCCGAGATTTCACAATCCTCTTGGACATTGTTACACGAATAGTGAAAAGAAAAAAATCGTTGAGTTAGCTGAAAAATACGATGTATATATAGTGGAAGATGATTTTTTAGGAGACCTGGATCCAAATGCAAAATCAGATCCTTTATTTTCTTTTGATCCTTCTGGGAGAGTGATTTATATTAAAAGCTTTTCGAAAATTTTTCTCCCAGGGTTAAGGATTGCTGCTGTCGTTCTTCCTACATTAATGATTAACAATTTTTTACGATATAAATTTAGTTCGGATTTTAATAGTTCAGCACTTTCTCAAGGTGCATTAGAAATCTATTTAAAAAGTGGTATGTTTAATAGCCATCTCAAAAAAATAAAAGAGGTTTACCGTACTAAAATGCAAATCCTTCAAGAAGCCTGTGAATTATTGCTACAGGATAATACTCATTTTTCTAAACCGACTTCAGGATTCTATCTATCCATCTGTTTGCCCGAGAATGTAACAGCAAAACAGGTAGTTCATATGCTAAACGAGCAGCATATATATGTCGATGATGCCTCAAGAATGTTTTTACCAGAATATAAAAAGGAAAATCTCCTTCGATTAAGCATCTCTCAAGTGAAAGAGAGTCAAATTAAAATAGGGGTAGAGCGATTGGCTCAATGTATTGCTTTAATTGACAGTAGAAAAAATCATATTACTCCGAATAACTTTTTACTCTTTTAGTATGCGTAAGTTAATATAGACGGTAACATCAGGATTATGCGGATTTTTAGAGCTAAGAAAATATGCTCAAAAGGTTGTTTATGTGGTTTAGATAAATACAGGAGTTAATTACTACTCCATATCTTACCATATAATGTATATCTCGAAAGACCATGGGGACGGTTCTTTAAGGGGACAATCGGAAGTTTTTGCGCGTGAAAAAGCCCGACTAGCGGATAGGAGCTAGCCGGGCTTTTGTGTAATTAATTCGTAAGAGTGCCCGATAAGATAGGGCAGCTCCTCGACATTTCCTTCTAACAGTTGTTGTCTGATACGAGTCGAACTGATTTTTTCCCCTTTGTACTCCACCTTGTCGACCGTAGTCACATCCATCCGGTCTCCAGAATCTTGTTTCAATGTTTCCATATTCCCTGCTCCGCGGCTGCCATACGAAAAGTCATATCCTGCTACTGCATGAATAACACCCAGATTGATCAGGTATTCCTTAACAAATGCTCGAGGTGACAACCCAGCAAAGTCTTTATCGAACTCCACAAGGTAAAAAGTATCTACACCTAGTTCACTAAGCCTCTTTTCTTTTTCGGACTGAGACATTAAATAGTGAAAACATGCCTTCCCCTCAATGACCGTTTTCGGGTGAGGAAAGAAACTCATTACTGACAATGAGACTTGTCTTTCCTTTGCTTCCTGCAATGCAGTTTGAATCACTTTTACATGCCCATGATGGAGACCGTCAAAACATCCAATTGCCATAACATTTGAGCTTGCGATTTCCTGATAAGCAGCCAAATTCCCCTTACTTAAATAGATCGTTTCCATCCAGTCTCCTTTCATGTTCCAATAATGAAGTCAGCTTATACTTCTGCCAATGCACGATATTTTCCGTTAAAGAACACAAGTGGTTCCTTCTCTTCAAGATGAATATCGGTTACTTTTCCAATTGGCAATATTGATATTACCCATTTTACTTTTCGAAATCCTCCATCACGCGTAGGGCTCATCTTTATGAGATTCATCATTTAATAAATCTTAAAATATTCTCCACGAACGGCTCAGTTTTTTCGATTTGTGTCCAATGCCCGCACTCATTAAATACATGTAGTTCTGCTTGCGGAAGCAATTCAATTAGACGATAGCTTGTGTCTGCAATGGGGATAACCTTGTCATTCAAGCCATGGAATAATAGTGTTCGTACATTAATGCTTTGAATTTGTTCATCGGTTAACGCCAATTCGTCGAGCTTTTGTTGGCGCGGCTCTGGGAACATAGCCGAAAATGCATCTTTCACCTCAGGTTCAATACTAGCTTCATAGCGAAGTCGGACTAATTCTTCATTTTTCGCTGCTTTTTCATCGTACGAGAATAATTCAATTAATTCTCGCATTGACTCCAAACTTGGCTCATACCCCCAAACACGTTCTAATCCTTCTGAAATTTGGTGCTTGATGCCAACACTACCCATTAAAACTAATTTTTTCACAAGGTCCGGTCTTTGATAGGCAACATGGAGTGCTAATGCGCCGCCCATTGAGTTGCCGACTAAGTGAACAGGCTGATCCGACACGGATTCAATAAAGCTAATTAAATGTTGTACCCACAGTTCAACGGTATATTGATGATTGGAGAGTTTATCCGTTTTGCCAAAACCAATAATATCAGGTGCAAATACATGATAGGATTCACTTAAGCTTGGGATAATTAAGCGCCAGTTTGCGAAGGCAGATACACCTGGTCCTGACCCATGTATTAATATAATTTTTTCTGCTCCTCTCCCCTCCTCATGATAGTGTGTGTTAATCCCATTCACATCCATATATTTTGAGATAATCGTCATAACGTATTGCTCCTTCCATCTATTAATAAAGATAGAGGAAACTATTGAAAGCTTCCTCTCGCTTTTACATTCCATACATGGCGAGCTTGTACATTGGAAAAGCTCACCTGTAACTATTCACCAGCATTTATTTTAGTGGTGCAACTGCCTTTTTCTTCACTGGTGTTCCATATTCAAAGAACTCTTGTGGTAAATTAGAGCCGTACCAAATAATTGCATGCTCTAAATCTTTCCCTTTCCATTCAACCGTTTTCCAGTCTGGGTCAAAAATTTGATAACCCGTGTCACCGAATAATTCAACACGATTACCCCCAGGTTCGATCACATATAGGAAGTAAGCCTGAGAGACACCGTGCTTGCCAGGACCTGCTTCAATTTTAAACCCATGCTCCACCAATAATTCACTTACATCCATTAAATGTTGGGGATAGCCGTACCAGTAGCAAATATGATGTAATCTTCCTTTTTCAGCTAATGCGTCTCCCATGATGGCAACTTCGTGCACTAATGAGTTCGAACTTAACCATGCTGCTACATCTGTATTATCATCATTTAGAATACGTTCGCGCACTTTAAATCCAAGTGCATTTTCTAAGAACTCAACGTTTTTATTTGTTTCGCTCGCCAGGACATTCACATGGTCTAAGCGACGTACTGGTACTCCGCGACGTGGACGCCTTTGTGGACGGTTTAAAAGTGGTGTAGCTTGATCCTCATTCGCTTTGAAATATTCCACCTCCCAAAGAATTTCCATTTTATGTCCATCTGGCGTGGTAAATTGATAGGCTGGTCCATGACCGACATCGCCTTCAATCCACCCCATACCATAACCTGTCGCTTCGATTTCTCGTACACGACGCTCTAGAGCTTGCGGAGAAGTGGCACGCCATGCCACATGCCCAAGACCCGCTTCATCATTTTTCGTAATGATCAATGTATGATGATAAAGATCCTCGTAAGCACGCATATAAACAGAATCACCTTGACGGTGCGATTCTTCCATCCCTAAAATTTCTTTAAAAAACCAAACAGACTCTTCTACTTTAGGACTATAAATTTCAATATGTGCCAGATGTGCCACATCAAAAATAGGTTCTTTCATCATTTCACATTCCCTCCAAAGTTTTATTTACCAAATTGGGTTTCCTTTAAAGCCAAAGATTGACTTGCCATATGATGCCATTGCATCTTCGTAATGGTGCGTCGGATGAGAAGCCGCTGTCATAATGTCACGCACAAACAGTTCAGTAGGTTGTCCTTTAAATACGGAGTTTCCACCTAATGTAAGTAAAATACGGAGCGCCATCTCAGAAGTCGTTTTTGATATATGCCCACGAATCCCAAACAATCTTTCACGCTCTTCTTCATCCAATGTACGAACGCGATTTTGTTGATAATACGTTAACCTTTCTACGTAATCCTTTGCTAAGCCTTTTAAAGAACTTAATTGTAGTTTTAATTCCGCCAGTACGCGTTGACTACTAGCTGCTTCTTTTTCATTTGAATTATTGTTAAAAATACGAATCCGATTTTCTGTTTTTTCTTGGAAAATATCAATCAATCGTTCAATGCCACCAATCTGAATAAATTGGAAGCCCATTAAGAACCATGGGATATATGGTACATTGAAAATTTGATAGTCAGGCTCAAAATTACCATCTACTGGGCCTTCACCGTTAATGACACGTGTAGCATGGAAAATTCGATTCGGCGGTATGTAAACGCTGTCAACTTTCACCGCGTTACTTCCTGAGCCACGCAAGCCCATTGCATCCCAGTTATGGACGATTTCCGCTTCCTCTTTATTCAAAATAAATAAACAATATTCCGGCTCTGTCCCATCCTTTAGCTTGGTGATTGCGCCTAGTCCAATCCAATCACTCCAAAGCACTCCACTACAGAAGTTCCATTGCCCTGAAAGGCGATAGCCTTCGCCATCTTCTGTTACTTTCCCGACAGGGGCAAATACATCTGCCATTAAGCCACCATTTCCATACAATTCATCACGGCTTTCTTTTGGTAAAAACGCAACCCAGGTTTCATGAATAACAAAGAAATAACTTAACCATGCAGCGGCGATACTATGATTCGCGATCGTGCGGATCATTTCACCAAAAGTAAAGTAATCTAAATCTTGGCCGCCATATTCTTTTGGTCGTAAAAGTTTATGAAACCCAGCTTCTTTTATTTTTTCAATTACTTCATCTGGAAGCTTTGAATCTTGATCTGCCTTTAAAGCGTATTTTTCAGCTAATAAACCAACCTCCTTTGCCCTCATAAGAAGTTCTTCTTTGTTGGGAGTCTTTTTAACTTCTAAAATATTAACTGCCATATACCTTCCTCCTCTTAAGTAAACGTTTTCAAATCCTATCATGCATCTACTACTGATTTGAATTATAATATTTAGAATATTTTAAATATACCTACAGTAGATACTGAATTAAGATTGTTTTTAACACGTTTTCTATTAAATATTTTCTTTATATATTTAATTGGATTGCGTAAATCATGATAAGTTTATATTTCTAACCGTTACAAAAGAAACGGAGTTAGCTTGATAGTTATTGTAAAATGATGAATCAAACAAACTTTTTTCATTATTTAACTACGAAAAAGCCTTGTCCATCAACAAGTTAATGGGCAAGGCTTATAGTTACATCTCAATTTTTCCTTTTGCTTTTAAAATATTGATTGCTAAATAAAGTGTGAAGGCATATTGTGTATCATTAAGATCATGGTTTAAAATCTCACTAATTTTGGCCAGTCGATAGCGTAATCCGCTAATCGACATGGATAATTCCTTCGCAGTATCGTTAATACTGCTTCCATTATCTATATATGCAAATAACGTTTTTATTAACTCAAATTCATTACTATCTACTTCTAACAACCTACCAATATGTTGATTCACAAAGCGCTCAATCAACACATCATCCTGTATTTGGAATAAAACACTTTCAATGCCTAGCTCTTCGAAGTAATATACATTTTTTCGATTGTTTGTTGCACGTAATGCCGCCAATGTTTCATTGTATAGCGTGACAGTTTGTGAAAACTCTTGGATGACAGAGCTAACACCGACAGAAATCCTATATTTTGGGAAGCGTCGTGAACAATGCTTTAACAATTGATTAATAAACGTAGACTGTGATATATGCAAACTTTCAAAAGTTGGGTACTCCATTAATATAATAATTTTGTTGAGTTTTTGTGAAACGATTGAATTGATCGTTCGCTCTTTCAAAAATAGATGAATATGACGAATCAATTCTTCATTAAACGCTATTTCATGTTCAATTTTTGGTTCCTTTACAAATCGTTCAAACGTTAACATCCAATAGGTCGAGGAAGGATTGAAATCTAAATAATAGGCGATTTTATACATTTCTTCCTTTGCCAATCGGCCTTCCAGGATATCATTTAAAAAGCTCCGTTTAATCGTTTGCTCCGTAGTAACTTTTATACTTTCATTCAATAATATAAGCGAAGACGTTATTGCTGCCTTTTCAATAATCATATAATCAAGCTCATTCGGCTGATTCTCTCCTGTATAAACAAAAGAACAATAGCCTTTAACTTGCTGTCCATAAAAAATTGGGGTGCGTAACAATGAAAGCTTTTCTGAATAACGTACAAATGTAGTGTTCGAATCTCTAAATGTATTTAAAGTAAGCGGATTCGGAAGGTTTCCTGATTTTACAATGATTTGATTATATTCATCTTCAATAAAGACTGTTAAACCAGTCGTTTCAAATAAAATATCAACAACTTTTTGTAACCCTTGGTTCGACAGTAGTTCCTCAATTAATTGCCGGTGTATATCGCTCGCTTTACTTAAATGATCCCGTTCCATTTTTAATTTCGCTGTTATTTCATCGAGTTCCTTGATCATGCTATTCGCTTGATAGTAACTCAGGTCACTCGTAATTTCTTCTCCCCATTTTTCAATAGGCATACAAATACATTTGCATTGCTCGTGACCCATCGCGCGACATTCTACTTCCTTAACAAGGATCGGCTGTTGCAACACTTTAGACAGGTAACCGCTTGCATATCCACACAAGGTGTGACAAACAGGCCCTTCACTGAGGCCTTTGTCTTTTAAATATTGTGACGCTTCAAATGTATTAATCCAAAGGACTTCAATAAAATTGCATTTCTTTTGCTCATCAAATCTCATTTCCAAAATTTCCACTTTATCTAAGTAACCATGCAACCTGTGAAATTTAGGACCTGCATTTACCAAATCCATCTCATCGTCCCATTGCAATGACATGGCTTTTTCCGCATCACTCACACCACAATGCCAGCCGTAGCGAATAAACACGCCCCTTGTTCGTTCCTCTCCAATGACGGTAATGAGCTCATTTTTCAAATTTGTTCTTGCTTCAATAGGGATTGAAATAATTCGTTCATAAAATTCATTCAAAACGGTTTCTTTAGGTAATTCAAAAGCATCTTTTATGTGCATTTGGTTAAAACTCATATTTACTCGACCCCTTAGTCTGTGCTCCTGAAAAAGTGCCTGTCCCACTCGAAATTTGTAGCATTCGACAAGTGACAGGCACCATTTTATATTTCATGTTTTTTCCTAAATTAAAGATGGAAAGTCTTTCATTATGTAATATGTAATTATTCAAATAACTAAGAATAATTAATTATTTTAAGAGTATTATAACATAATATTCATAATTTTATTTACTTTGTTTGAATAGTAGGAACGTTGATATTATAAGCTCTGAAATAGTATTAGCACTTGATTTAATAGATTTAATTGCCCCGAAATGAAATCGCAACATGCCTCTAGAAAGCTGGAAATCTAGCGAATATGCGTGACAGTTCAATGGGATTTGATGAATATTTTTGTATGAGAGTATTTCTGATAAAAAAAGTTCCTTACAAAATGTAAGAAACGTTGAAGAATAAGCTTTTCTCAGCCTAATTTGATACCGATGGTAAGGGTCGAACCGACACTCTAGATTATGCAACATCACTTATAATCAGCAGGACTGTGTGGAATTGAACCCACCTTTTCGTTTGGATCATAAACTTTAGATTTGTTAAATAGCAAAATGTCGATCTAATAATTCTCTCGAACTTTCATATAAAAAATAAGCTGCTTTGAGAATAGCTGATTCATCTAGTGTAAATGCAGGATGATGCCATTCTTCGTTCCCGTTTGTACCAAAAAAAGCAAATGTCCCTGGGACATTGTAAAGATAGTAGGAGAAATCTTCACCAGCCATTGATAGTTCTGGATCAATAACATGTAAAGATTGTTGCTTAGCAGAATTCCTAGCAATCTCTGTTACAGCCTTATGATTAACAAGTGGTGGTGGACCTGGAAACCAGCCAATTTCAACTTTCTGCGAAAAAGCTGTGGCTATTGCTTCAACAATTGTATAAAATTTTTCTTTTACGACTTCACGAATTGTATTGTCAAAGGTTCGAATGGTACCTTCAAGGATGACATCACCTGGAATAACGTTCCACGTGCTTCCACCTATTATTTTCGTCACACTCAATACAGCGCTTTGAAGCGGAGACACATTCCGGCTGACAACCGTCTGAAGTGCTGTGATAAGGTGTCCAGCAGCTATAATCGGGTCCTTTCCATTTTGCGGTATCGCTGCATGACTCCCCTTTCCATAAAGCACGATATGAAAACGATCCACTGCAGCCATTAATGGTCCTTCCTTTAATCCGATTGTCCCAACTGGTAAATCCGGCTTATTATGAAGACCTATAATCGCCCCCACCCCATCCAATTGTCCATCTGCTATCACCTTTTTGGCCCCTCCGCCGGATTCCTCTGCTGGTTGAAAGAGTAGGCGCACCGTTCCATTCAGTTCTGACTGTTTTTTTTGTAAAAGGCTGGCTGCACCAATAAGAGCAGCTGTATGAAAATCATGACCGCAAGCATGCATCACTCCCTTTATTTTTGAAGAATAGGGAAGTCCTGACTTTTCCTCAATTGGAAGTGCATCAATATCTGCGCGTACAGCTACGATAGGACCAGGTTTTCCTCCTTTTATTTCAGCAAAGACACCTGTTTTCAAATCCGTTTTGCGAATCGGTATGTCTAGTTCCCGCAGCCATTTTTCAATTGACTTGGATGTTTTAAATTCTTGATTTGATAATTCTGGATATTGATGTAAATGGCGCCGAATGGATATCAATTGAGCCTCTAATTCCGCTTGATTCATAACAATCTCCTTCCTATATATCAAAACGATAGCATTTTACTAAAATATCATTGTTCATAAATTCTTTCGTTTGATCTCGCTTAAAACCAAACCATTCATATAAACGAATCGCTTTTTGCATTTTATCCCCAGTGTGCAAATACAATTTATTTGCTCCTTGAGACTTTGCAAAATGAAGACCAGCTTTTAATAATTCTTGCGCTACGCCACGTCCTCTTGCCTGGGGGTGGACAGCCAATAGGCGAATAATCGGTGAAAAGATTTGTAATTCAGGTTTTTGATACGCCTTTTCAGATGACTCGAATAACTGTAATGTACCAAGAATATTTACATTATTTTTCGCAATCAATATCTTTTTCACATCTGGATTATCAACCGATGCCTTAATATTTGCTAAATAATCCTCCCATTGATATGGATTTGTATATTCATGCTCATACTGCTGATAGCTCTCAACTAATAAACGTCGAACCGTTTCTTTTTCATCTTCCACTAATTCATCAATAATGATTTGGTTTGTCACCATTACAGTCACCCTCTTCTCCAGGATTTTTATTTAATTAATCTGTTCTTTAAGTTGGGGAAAGAATGATTCACCCGATATTCGGTATAAAAATCGCCTGGTTCGTTCTTCTTTTGGAGCATTAAAAATTTCTAAAGGTGTACCTTCCTCAACGATTACTCCTTCATCCATGAACAATACGCGATCAGCGACTTCTCTAGCAAAACTCATTTCATGGGTAACAACGACCATCGTAATACCTTCCCGTGCTATGGCTTTAATAACAGAAAGCACATCTCCAACTAATTCAGGATCCAGGGCCGATGTTGGCTCATCAAAGAGAATGACTTCTGGATTTAACGCTAACGCTCTTGCTATTCCTACTCTCTGCTGTTGCCCCCCTGATAGCTGTGATGGATAGTGATGTAGTTTATCACTTAGACCTACTTTATAAAGCACCTGTTCACTTTTATTTCTAGCATCCTTTTTCTTTACTTTCTTTGAAACTATTAATCCTTCCATCACGTTTTCCAGCACTGTTTTATGGGCAAATAAATTATAATGTTGAAAAACCATGGCAGATTGCTTTCTTAATAACAACATTTCTTTTTTCTTCGCCTTTTCTGAATTAACCTGTATATCGCCAATTTTTATAATACCTGCATCAGGAGTTTCCAAAAAATTCAGACATCTTAATAAAGTTGTTTTACCCGATCCACTTGGACCAAGAATTGTTACCACTTCTCCTCTTTCAATTTTTAAGTTAATTCCTTTTAAAACCGGCTGTTTGTTAAATGATTTTTTAATACCCTGTAAATAGATCATGACACGCCTCCTCGATTATAAGCTGTCACCCTTTTTTCAAGTAAATAGGAGAGACCTTCTATAATAATAGTAAGACCCCAATAGATCATCCCCGCAGCAATAAAGGCTTCGAGAAACTTTAAATTGATTGATGCGACGATATTGGCGGCACCTGTTACTTCTTTTTCCGATACGAGAAAAGCAATGGATGAAGTGTGTAAAAAACCTATAGTGACATTAGTAAAGTTCGGAATAGACTGCGCTAATGCCTGCGGTAAAATGATTCGAACCATCGCTTGTATCTTCGTCATTCCAACTGAATAGGCCGCTTCCATTTGTCCATTAGAAACACTGATAATTCCAGATCGAATAATTTCTGATAAATAGGCACCTGCGGCCAATGATAAGGCGATTAATACAAATGAAATAATCGGAATCGAATTTGTATGAATCCCTAAATCAAACTTTTCTGAAAGTTGGTCCAGTAATAATGGAAATCCAAAATAAGTCACAAAAATATGCATAATGATAGGAGTTCCTCTAAAAAAAGATACATAAGCATTTGCTGCACTATAAAGAAATCTCACTTGAAATACTCTAACAAGGGCCACAACAATACCTATTAGAAATCCCACCAATAAAGGAACAATAGTTATGATAAGAGTAATAGGAATGGCCTTGATAATTTCTTTAAACGCTACCCATATAAAGGGAATATCAATCGTCATTTTCACTCCTCCTTTCTATGAAGCAGCAGTTAGATCAGCTTTCTGATAACGATTGTAATATTTTTCTAGTTTACTAAATATTTTTTCAAACAATAGGACAACAACATAATAAATAATCGATAGAGATATATACACCTCTAGTGCATGTGCTGTTGAAGCAATGAGCGTATCTCCTCTTCCCATCATGTCCATCACACCGATAGTAAAAGCAAGAGAAGTATCCTTTAATGAACCAATCACCGAATTTGCCATATTCGGGAAAGCAATCCTTAGTGCCTGGGGAAGGACGATTCGAAAAAAGTTTTGGCTGCCTGTCATCCCTACAGAATAAGCTGCTTCCGTTTGTCCATAATCGACTGCACGAATGGCTCCTCGAAAAATTTCAGCAAAACCTGCGCCATTGCTAACGGCATAAGTAACAATGACAAAATAAATGGCATCAAGCTTTGAGATATCAATATTGAAAATTATGAGTACAGCGGGTAAGCCATAAAAAACAAGGAATAATTGGATTAATATTGGTGTCCCTCGAACAAAAGAAACATATAAAATGACCAATTGATTTAGTAAAGGTATTTTAAATAACCTCGGTATAGCGGCTGCTATACCGAAAATGAGTCCTAGAATAATAGATGCTCCTAAAATTTGAAGAGTTATCCCTAAATATTGAATTAGTGTGGGAATAAACTCGATTATTAACTTAAGATCAAAGGCTTTCCCCATGTTTACTACAACCTCCAAATACATAATCCAATCTATTAAAAGTTAACTGTATAGTCAGCTCCTAACCATTTTTTACTCAATTCACTCACAACACCTTCTTTTTTCAATTCAACAATTGCTTCGTCAATTCTCTTTTGTAGGGGGGGTTCATCTTTTCTAAGCAGGAAATAAACCTTTGAATTCAGCAGCGGCTCACCTACTACTTTTTGTTGCGCATCTACAGCGTCATTATTAAAATCTACAGAAAATGGTGTCGTTATGGTTGCATCTGCTCGACCTGTTTTAATTTGATTTATCGTCGAATCTGGTCCGTTACCTGCATAAACAATTTCAATTCCGGCGTTATTTTCTTTGTTATACTTTTCTAGAAATACAGCGGAATTACTAGTCGCACTTACAATTGCCTTTTTCCCTTTTAAGTCTTTTATAGAATGAATATCATTGTTATTTTTATTGATCGTTACATGAAGAGGAAAGACATTATATGGTTCTTCATTAAAAAGAAACTTCTTTTGCCGTTCTTCATTCACTTCCATTTGATGGGCAATAAAATCAATTTTATTAGTTTCTAAACTTAACAACAGATTCGAAAATTCCATTGTTTTAAACTCAAATTCGTATTCTGGCAGCTTTTCATCGATTTTCCTTACTAATTCCACATCATACCCAGTTAACTTTCCATCCTTGTCAATAAAGCATACATTTGGAAATTGTGTTCCTGTTCCGACTATTATTTTTTGTACTTTCGACTCCCCTTTAGCAGTTTCGGAGCTTACCTTTGAGCTTGTTTTTGTTTCTTGGGAAGAGCATGCTCCCACCACTAAAACAAGTAGTAACGTCATAAAAATAAATAATGTTTTCTTCATTAAATATCCACCTTATCCTTTTTATTTACTAGCAATCTGTACTTGATTTTCAATTAAACTCATTAAATTAGTCGGAATTAACCAAATATTTTATGCTTATTAAATTTATCAAGTACTTTCTCCAGATGTTTAAGTCCTACTTGTGTTACCGCCTCATACACTTCACCATGACCTATTTCAACGACTGGTACATGACGGATACCATATTTGGTATTTAAAATCTCTCGAAATTCATCATGATTTGTGACATCGACTATTTTGTAATTTACCTCTTTTTCTTGTAAGTACTGTTTTACCTCTCCACAATAGTGACATCCTTCTTTGGCCCACACGACCACTGATAATTCATTTCCCATTTCTGTTTTCCTCCTTAGTTTTGTTAATAAAAAAGACTCCCCATTCAAGATCAAAACATCTTAAATCGAGAGCCTCTAGTCGCCTAGTCGGCACAAACACCACTTACTATTAAAATAATTAGTTTCAAGCTTCATCCTTTGATAACCCTTTTGAGTAACGATTTACTGGATCGAAATATCGCCCTAGGTAATCCAGCGCTTTATCAATCGAAACTAGATTAGCAATTTCTTGGTATTTTCTTTCTGCTTCCTCTTCTGTATTACCAATAATAGGTGAGATCCCTGGCAGGGTGACAAGTTCATCCGGTTTACGGCCGAAAGCCTTTACCCTATATTTAATTCACAGTTATTAGATAGGAATACTATTAATTATGTTGTGCTTTATCCTATCACTTACAGAATAGAAATTCTATACATTAACTGATAGAAAAATTTATTGAATTCATTGATAAAATCTATCAAAAAAATAGTAGTTCCCACTTATCTGAACGTTGTTCAAATCCCCAAAAAAACCAACTCAAAGCCTAAATCACTCCAGATCCAACTTGATGCTGTACGAATCGATGGCACCCCTTTACAATTTGCTCTTTGTCATTATCCATAGATGCCACATGGAAAGAATTTTTCAGAACAACCCCTTCCTTTAAGTCAGACCCTATGTGTTCAATAATATAATCCGTATTTTCTGGTGGTACGACATGATCCTCAGCTGACTTAAAGCCTAATATAGGACAATGAATTTCCGGTAATATAGCAGGTGTAATGTCCATTAGCGTTTGCAGTTGATGAACGGCTTTTAACGGTACTTTTTGATAAGTTATTTCATAGGCATCTTTTGCTTTAATATCGGGCTTTCCTTCATCAAGAAATCTCGGTATGGATTTACCTTTTAAATGTTCAAAAGCCGGAAGAGTTAAAGCAGCATTAATTATGATAATGCCTCGTATATCCCTATATCTATGAGCAAGCCAAAGTGCCAGCGTCCCACCCATTGACTGGCCCAATACAAAAATACTTGTACACGTCTGTTTTAATTCCTGATAACCCCTTTCCAATGACTCAAACCATTCTTCATGAGTGCACTTCTCTAAATCATAATAATGGGTACCATGCCCTTTTAATCTTGTAGCCATAACAGAATACCCATATTGCTTAAGTCTTTCACCCAGGTAGCGTACGCTTTGCGGAGTACCAACAAATCCATGTGAAATAAGAATCCCAATCTTGTTTCCCTTAAAATAAAATTTTTCTGCCCCCTTTATAACAGGAAACTTTTCCTCCATCTTTATCTTCCTCCTTCTCTCAATCTAACTTTATTTCCAAATACCAAGCTATCTTTTATTATCCTTTTAAATCTAATAATCAAATCCTACTAAACCTATTAAACAAGTAAGAATTATAACTATAAAAAAGAACTTCAAAAAATAATTAATGAAGATCCTATATCGTGAATGATTGTTCCCTGCTTTAATTGTCTTTTTTTAGACATCACAATTCCTATCCTGGTCTCCTCATTTAATATAATTTTTATTTTGTGATAAATTCTTCATGTTCTGTTATCTTTCTCCCAATCTCCCCCTTAAAATAAAGTGGACTTAAGAGGTGAAATGATTGAAACCTTTCTTCTTCTTCTTTTTCAATTGGAGTATGTAAAATAAATTCATCCACCTGATGAGTTTTTTGAAGTTTCCCTAAAATTCCCTTCACATAATTAGGGGTTCCCGCAATAATATCTGCTTCTTGTTCGGTTATTTCATAAGGTTCACTTGCTTGCTTTCCAAACGCTTCTGCTTGCTCAAGTGATTGTAAGGTCACCGATCGTCCACTCTGAAGATGGACTTTGACTATTTTTCTTTCTCCTGCCAGTTCTTCTGCTTCTATTTGAGTAGGAGCGGCAATAACAGCCAATGATATGATAAATTTTCCATTTGGAAAACTATCCCGATATACATTTTCCGCTTCTTCTAGTACCCTATCATCACTATTGATAAATTTATCAAATACATATGATATTCTTAAATTAGCAGCAAGCTGTGCACTTTTTGGATTTGCTCCAAGCAGGAAAATTCCAGGTTTTTTCTGAGGAATGGGTGTTGCTTGAATACCCGCAAGAGGATGATCATTACCGACCGAATTTTCAACTAATTCCAATAAAAAAGAGAGACGTTCTGAAAAGTCCTTCCCATCATTGACGGTTCCATACTGTAGCGCCTTTGTTGATAATTGATTAAAATAATCTTTCAAGAAAAAACTCTAATTTATTAATTTTTCTTCATTTCTTCAGTTGTATTACATTTCTCCTTTGTCGACCATCATTCAGAAATTCATTCAGCCTCTTTGTAAGACCTCCATGACCAAATCGGATAAATTTTTGTTTATCTTGCTCGATCCTCTCACCTTTGACAAATTCTAAGAATGCCAAAAGCTGAATCCTTCGGTAATGAATATTGACAATCCCATACTCGTAAAACCATTGATCAATCGTATTATAAACACCTCTATTGACCTGATACTGTTGATTGCACCAATTAAAAAACTGTAAATCTGGCAAATTTAGATATTTACTTGTTTTGAAGGAACTTTGTTTTTTTGTTTTTGAAAAGTGCCCCACAGAATTCATATTTTGTGTTTGCATATTTATCATCCTCCTTTTATATCCAACAATACACACTTGAATAGTCGGAATTAAAGCTTTGCTTTTCCCTGTTACACTGAGAAATGAATGCTTATTATTTTATTGAGATTAATCCTATCACCGAGAAGGTTGTAATGGCAATACCTTAACTGATAGAAAAATTTAATCTTTATATCAGAAAATTTAATCAATCAACATACTACTTTTCTTCTCAAATTCTTTAATGGATAAAAGAATATCATTCCATAGCTTTGGGTACACAAAACCATTATTTAAGTGTGTCGCAAAAATATGCTGGTTTATTTGGAGAATATGAGAAACATCGATTTCAATCAGTTTGCCTCGTTCAAGCTCTTCCTTAATGCATAGGTATGGTAAAAATCCTATGCCATTTTTGCTAAGAATTATAGATTTTGCTACTTCAAGATGGTCTACTAAAAATTCTATGCGAGGATTAACATTTGCCACTTCAAATAATTTATGGACCCGATTCCAGTTAAAAGCTCCGCATTCAAAAAATACCATGGGTTCAATGGCTAATTGCTGAACAGATACATTCTCTTGAAATTGAAATGAATGTCCAGGATAAACAACCAACCGGACAGAATTATTTAGAAGCTCATGTTTTTGAATTCCACGATGAGTAATATCCTTCATAAAGGCGATATCCACCTGCTTCTGAAGAAGTTTATCGAGCAATACTTCGTTTGGCGCTGAAAAAAATTTAAATCGCAATTGAGGGTTTGCTTTCTTCAAGAAAGGAAGGGCAAAAGGAATAAAGTATTGTGAAGTAATAATATTAGCCCCAATAACAATTTCTTCAGGATTATCTTCCTTCTTCAATAGTTTCTTCCCTTGATGATAGGTAAATAAAATTTTCTCTGCGTATGGGATAAAGGCTTTTCCTTCCTCAGATAATCTCAAACTCCTTCCCTTACGTAAAAATAATTCGATGCCAAGATCACGTTCTAACGTTTTAATTCTTGCAGTCACGGTTGGCTGAGATAAATACAGAGCTTCAGCTGCTTTATGAATACTTTCTAAATGAACTACATTCATAAAAGCTTCAAGATAATCAATATTCATTTTCCACCACAACTTTCCTGATTTAATATAAAGACGTATTTAAACAATGAAGTCAATAGACTCCGGGTTTAAGCGTATTTTCTACCTTAAGCAAATTCGCAGACTAATATAACATGATTTTTCTATTACAAAGGCTAACAAAAAAGGCTCCCGAACGTATAATACGTTCAGGAGCTTTTGGACGACCAATCAGCTACTTTCCACTTTTTATCAATTTTCTAAAGTCTACTCCAATTAATCCAATAAGTAAAGTATGAATTAAACGAAATACAGACAATTGGCGCCTCCCTAGTATGGGGAAGGTTCTTATGGTCTCACTAATCTCATTAAAAACCATGAGAACCGTCCCTCTGGAGTAATATTGTCTTCTGGAATTAACTACCGCCTTCATCAATGTCCAGTATTGATATCGTTTTCATCCGTTTTACCCCAATGGCTTGTCAGTTGGTCAAGTCTTTCCATACAAACTTTAATTCGATTAACCTCAGTATGGAGTAAAGAAATATGGTGGTGTAGACTAGCTTCTCTTTCCACAATGGCCCGCTTCATTTCCTTCGGTGCTGGTCCGCCAGGCAGCGACCGAGTTTTAACAAAGTGTTCTGGGTCCATTGCTGTACGAATGATCTCCTCCGGTAAATTCAACGGAATTCCGACAACTGCTTTTGCCGCTTCATCCACGAGTACAGATGTGACATGAGTAGCATTCAGTCCTCTGGCCAAGGCAATTTTCACCACCTGGCTGGCAATGGAATGAGAGGTTCGAAACGGGATGTTTGCTTCCCTAAACAGGGTATCGGCTAATTCCGTTATCGTCGCAAAACTTTCTTGGGCCCTTCTTTTTAACAGTGCTTCATTTACTTCAAGTGTTCCAACCACCACGTTGGTTAACCGAAAAACTTGATCAATAAGGTGCAGGCCCTTCCATAAATACGGCTGAAGGTCATCCTCGGTATCGTTTATATCTCCGTATGGTGTGTTATGTAACATTTGAAGTACGGTTTGGGCATTCCCAATTCCGCTAGAGCTTAATGCACGAATATGCTCTAGTGAAACAGGATTTCTTTTTTGCGGCATAATGGAACTCGTTTGAACATAGGGGTCTGCCACACGAATCGCTGAAAATTCCTGGCTGGACCATAAGAGAAGGTCTTGTGAAAACCGGCCGAGATTGATAAAGGTTAATTGTATCGCTGTTGCAATTTCCCCTAAATAATCGGCACCGCCAATCGCATCATAGGCACTCTTGATGATTTTCGGAAATCCTAATAACTCTGCGACTGTATTTCGGTCAATCGGAAATCCGGTCGTAGTGAGGGCCGCCGCGCCGAGAGGACTAGCATTGCATGTATCATAGGCTGCTTTCAATCTTTTTAAGTCACGGTCAACGACATCGTACATACCCAGCAGATAATGGGAGAACGTCATCGGCTGGGCTTGCTGCGTATGGGTATGCCCAAGGACAATGGTTTCCTTATAGGTGTCGATCACCCTCAAAAGTGTTTCTTGAAAGGAAAGCAGCGCCTCGATGGCGAGTAGAATCTTTTCCCGAAGAACCATCCTGTACATTGCAACACCCATATCGTTCCGGCTCCGAGCAAGGTGCAAACTCCCACCCATTTCGCCGGCAACTTTCATAATTTGACTTTCTACAAGGAAAAAGAGATCCTCATACTGTCCATCATAGGTGGATTGGAGAATTCTCTCCTTATCAAGTGCGCAAATAGCTGCAAGGATTTGGGAACCCTCACTCTCCTGCAACAACCCTTGTTCCACCAGCATAATCAGGTGGGCTTTATGGATTGCTATCATCGGCTCTAGTAAAGATTGCTTGGCGTGCTCATAAGCAGGTGCCAATACTACCTCTGAATAGGTCGCTCCAGGAAACTTCCGACCTTCTTTTTCCAAAATGCTCTCCTTAATATTCATCACAATACCCCCAATATTCCCCTATCATGGTTAATTCGGTAAAAAAGGCTACAAGAATGAATAAACCTTAAATGACTAGTAAACTTTTGAAAATAAAACAGGAGAAAAAAGTTCGCAATCTTTTGTTTATTTTATGTCTCCAGCCTATTTATGTTAATAAAAAAGCATGAACATTGTATGTTCATGCCATCGGTTGTCCGGAAGACAGTAAATAATACTTTATATAGACTAAAAATTCAACTTTTCTTCTTCATTCCAAGATTAAAAGATTCTTTTCTGCCCCAACATTGAATTTTTTAATTTCCTTGCAAAAAAAAGACCGCAGGTGTGGAACACCATTCAGTCTAATGTAACCTAACCATATTTATTTTATATCCACTGAATAGATCCAAACTCACCATGCGGATGGTTTTGAATTTTAAATCTTCTATACTCATATTCTAATTTCGATAGTGGCAACTCATAAAGCTTTTGATCGTCTTTGTTATAGACGTTTAAAAAAATTAATTTATTGATAAGTTTTTGTCGCTTTTTTTCATCATTATTTCTCAACAGAAACACTCCCTTAGTTTTACAAAAACTTTTCCTTGAATACAACCACTTTTAATTTCATATATTAGATTAATTTTATTATAAACCCATAATTCCTATCAGTAAAGTATGAATTAAAAAAATAAAGACGACACTATCATCATGACAGTGCCTTCGCGATTTTCAATGACAAGCGGTATGGACCCAATCGGTTAAATATTTATAACTTATCGATTAATTTGTGCCAATCGGAAACAAATTGTTCGTCATATCCCCCTGTTTTACATATTCCATTAGATAATTCCTCGATTCCCGCCGGTGCCAAGTGCAACTTTTATATCTTTTGACATTTAAAATCCTCCATTTCTCGTTCTCAGATTGAGAGGTATCTAAATATCCTAATCGGGATACTCCTTATTTTGAAAGTTGTTGTGTAGGGGTAAACATGTAGTTTCTTAGTAAAATAGTTACCAAACTTAATATTAATGATAAGAATCCCACCAATACGACGTATTGTGTGCCCATATCCGATATAATTAACCCGCCTACAGCTGCGCCAAATGTTGTTCCTAAATTAGCAGATGTTAAAAATAAACCATTTGCGAAATCAGGTGCTTCGGGAGCTGAAGACGCAATCCAGTATTGGTTAATATTGCCCCCTATTCCAGCTAAAATTCCCCAAATTAAAGTAATGATAACCATTGGTACGGTAAATTGTCCAAAAAAGAATAATAGGATGTAGACAACTCCCAATGCAAAAGGAAATGTCATTACAGATTTGATCGCATTTTTAGTAAGTAACTTCCCTGCGACAATGCTTCCAATAATATTGGCTCCGCCGTATATGAATAATATTAGACTAATGGTATTGGAAGACATATTCGTAACAGTTTTCAGATAATCTGCAAGATAACTATAAACTCCAAATACGGCTGAGTTTAATAAAATGACAGACACAATCGAAAGCCAAGTAATAGATTTTTTTAATACCGATAATTGTACTCCGTAAGAAAGGCTTTCCTTAACAGGCATTGAGGGTACAAATAGTAAGGTAGCAACGAATGCCAACATATTTACAATAGCAAAGAATACCATTGCCATTTGTAAAGAAGTTGTACTAGCAATAAAACTTGCGATTGGTACACCGACTACCATACCGGCAGATACTCCTATAAATACTTTGGAAACAGCTTTTGGAGCTTCTTCTTTACTTACTGAGGCAGCCGCTACTGTAAATGCCAACGAACAATAAATTGGATGAAAAAAGGCTGGAATTATCCGAGCCATTAATAGAATGGTAAAGTTAGCTGTAAATATGGATACAATGTTTCCCAAAACGAAAACACCTAGTACAAGTAACATGACCTTCTTCCGATTTATCCCTGAAAACAATAAAGGCATCGTTGGACCAGATACTGCAACAACAAGGGCAAAAAAACTTACTAGCCATCCTGCTTTTGATACACTGACATGAAAGTGATCAGCAATGGAAGGCAATATCCCAATAACCCCCATTTCTGTATTTAAGATGCCGAAGACTCCGATTGTTAATATAAAAATCAACAGATTATTTCGTTTAGTCAAAAAAACAGCTCCTTTCAACAATAAATTACCCCCATTTTTTCGGGGGGCAATTTATTTTAAAGGTTCTTCTCAAAGAAGAATTTAGTTTAATTCCGTCTAACTGCTCACTCAGCCTCGTAACCGAGAGAGGTAGATATGTCACGATAGGCGTTGATCTGTTGTTGAAGTTCTGCGACCTTTTGTTCTGCACCAGCAAGGGCATCTGCACTCTGAAAAAGCTGCTTTTACAAACTAACACCCATTCCACGTCCAGCACCTGTGATAAACCAAACTTTCATATTGTTAGTCATATTTATTTCCTCCCAGATTGCTTTTGATTTTATTTTTTAGAAGACCTATTCATTGATTCCTTATTCAACATCCTATGTTATTTATTCTAGCTATGGCCCTTTGATATAGCCAATGCCTATATCTTATATCATGATATGCTTGATGGGTATTTCAAAAACGTATATACTAAAACATCATAAAGGAGGGTGTTTTTTTGGAACTAAGAGTTTTGCGCTATTTTCTTACTGTTGCAAGAGAAGGAAGCATGACGGCTGCTGCTGAATTTTTGCATGTTACACAGCCAACCTTGTCAAGACAATTAAAAGACCTTGAACAAGAGTTAGGGAAAAAATTATTTATTCGCAGTAGTCACAGTATGATTCTTACAGATGAAGGAATGCTTCTGCGAAAAAGAGCGGAAGAAATCATAGATATGGTCGATAAATTAGAGACAGAGTTTAGTTCCATGGAAGAAACAATTAGTGGGGATGTCTTCATAGGTGGTGGAGAAACAGATGCTATGCGACAGATTGCACGGGTAGTAAAAGATTTACAGTTAAGTTACCCCAATATCCGGTATCACCTCTACAGCGGAAACGAAGACGATGTGACCGAGAGGCTTGATAAGGGATTGCTTGACTTTGGTATTTTAATTCAACCAGCTGATTTATCAAAATACAATTATTTCAATATCCCTGGTAAAGATGTTTGGGGCGTTGTTATGAGGAAAGACAGTCCTCTTGCCTACAAAGATTCCATTCAAGCAGTGGATTTATTAAATGTTCCGCTGATCTGTTCACGACAGGCTATGAAACAGACATTTTCCAAAAATGAATTTGCGGATTGGTTTGGTGAAGATTTTGATAAATTAAACGTGGTTACTACCTACAATCTTGCCTATAATGCTGCCATTATGGTTGATGAGGGCATTGGTTATGCAATAACTCTTGATAAAATAGTGAATACGTCTAGTGATAGTAACCTTTGTTTTAGACCGCTAGAGCCAAGACTTGAATCTGGCTTAAATATTGTTTGGAAAAAGCATCAGGTTTTTTCCGCTGCTGCAGAGATGTTTTTAAAAGAAATTCAGACGAATTTTTCAAATTCTTTAAATTGACGAAAGCCTCAGCTTCTGTTGGGTTAGTAATATCGATTTTCAAAAATAATAGATAAGCATAATTACTGTGGAATTGGCTGAATAGCTTTTGTGCTGATATCACCTGGAACATCCCACTTTGAAGCCAATATATAAAAGGATGTCCAAAAAGCTAGGCTTTTTGGACATCCCTCGAAATTAACATTAGAATTTATCATTTACACAACTCACATAGTGCTGATGTCAATCACGAATCGATACTTCACATCCGAAGCTAATACACGTTCGTAGGCTTCGTCAATTTGGTCGGCTGAAATTACTTCAATCTTAGGAACAATGTTATATTCTGCGCAGAAATCTAACATCTCCTGAGTTTCACGGATGCCTCCAATCATTGAACCTGCAAATGATCGGCGATGACCGATAAGCGAAAATACGTTAACTGACAACGGCTCTGCCGGTGCACCGACATTGACCAGTGTACCATCCAGCGTTAGCAGTGAGAAATAAGCATTAATGTCAATTTTTGCACTTACAGTGTTAATAATTAAGTCAAACGATCCGGAAAGTTTCTCGAATGTTTCTGGATCGCTTGTGGCATAGTAGTTGTCTGCTCCTAATTGCAAGCCATCGTCCTTCTTTTTCAATGTTTGTGACAGAACGGTGACATCGGCACCCATGGCATGTGCAATTTGGACAGCCATATGACCAAGACCGCCCATACCAACAACCGCTACTTTCTTACCTGGACCAGCTCCCCAATGATTTAGTGGAGAATATGTTGTAATACCTGCGCAAAGTAATGGTGCTGCCGCGTCAAGCTCAATGCTATCAGGTATTCTGACTACGAAATCCTCAGTTACGACAATGTGGGTAGAATAACCACCTTGAGTTGGCTCGCCGTATTTGTCAACACCAGCGTAGGTGGGTACATTTCCATTGAGACAGTATTGTTCTTCTCCTTTACGGCAATTTTCACATTCGCCACAGGAGTCAACCATACATCCGACCCCTACCCGGTCACCGAGCTTGTACTTTGAGACCTCTGCTCCTACAGCTGTGACAATACCCGCAATCTCGTGTCCAGGTACGAGTGGATAGTTCACGGGACCCCATTCGCCATGAGCAGTATGGATGTCAGAATGGCATATGCCTGCATATTTAATTTCAATCAGAACATCATGCAAATCAAGGTCTCGTCTTTTAATTTCAGCAGCTCGAAACGGTTTGTCTGGACCGTCTACAGCTCGCGCTTTAGCAGTTATCATAAAAAAACCTCCAATAATATATATTTTTCAAGAGAATGGCTTGTACCGGATATAAATGAAGAACTCAGGTGAAAATTCCCCTTCATTCCCTTCTATCCCTACTTTTCTCTCCTGCAAAACAATATTAATCCTTATAGTTAACTCTAGGTCAAGAGATTAGTTTAGATTCTTTTTGAAGATCGCCTGACCACAATGGTTTCAAACCATCTATAATTTCCTGTAAGGTGACTTTGACATTATGAAAATACCATGATAATATCTCCTCATTCATAGAGTTAACTCGAAGTCTATATTATTAAGAATAGGAGAAAAATGATGAAGACATATTCAATAAGCGAAGTTGCAAAAGAATTAAATCTAACAGTTTATACCTTGCGTTACTACGACAAGGAGGGTCTAATTCCTTTTGTAGAACGGACACCAAGCGGAACACGAGTGTTTAAAGAATCCGATATCGACGCTTTAAAAGTAATAGAATGTCTGAAAGCAACCGGGATGCCTATTAAGGAAATAAAAACTTTCATTGATTGGTGTTCTGATGGGGATTCCACGTTGCAACAAAGATATGACATGTTTTTAGACCGAAAAGCTCATGTTGAAGCACAGATGGAAGAACTAAAAAAAACAATGGAAGTCATCGAGCATAAATGCTTATATTACAAGACTGCATTAGATGCCAGAACGGAAGATATTCATAAAAATACTAAAATAGGAATCTCCATTTCTAATTAATAGAAAGTCCCCTGTAAATCATAAATGTGGATATGAAATACAGGGGACTCTATTTATATAATTTACTACCAATTAGGAAAAGGATTTGGCACAGACATTTAGATATTTCGAGATCATAAATAGAAGAATTTATGATGCGAATGATCATTATTTACTAAATCACGATTATTTCTTTTCAATAATTAACTACGGTTACAGGGTTGAAGCATTTGTAAATGGGTCTTTCTTTAACGTCACTCCACGGGTAATACAGAACTAGAATAATATGTATTTTATGGTCACCTAAATGCATTTATCCTGCTTAATAGATAAACTTAATTCTGGTATATCTAAAAAGTTCTTTATAGCTAGGGCACAAGCACCCATTACACATGCATTTGTACCGAAATCTGAAATGAATATTTCTTTATAATTACTTATCGAAGATTTTAAGTTTGATTTGATTAGATTCAATGCTTCAGGAAACAAATTTAATAACTCACTATTTAAAACTAGTGTTTCAGGATTCAGAATATTAATAATATTATTAAGTCCCATAGATACGTACTTTATAAATTCATCGATTTGATTCATAACTGCTGGGTTTCTTGCAATAACAAGATTTTCGATATCCTCGTGGGTCAGTTTTGGTTTATTTAATTTTTCAGATAATTCATTAAAAAAGCTTACTTCTGAAGCATATAACTCCCAACAACCGAAATTGCCACAATTACAAGGTTTTCCATTAGGATTAATAATCATGTGACCCATTTCCCCTGCATAACCATGATACCCTTTTACCAGTTCTCCGTTGATTAAAAACCCTATACCTATTCCAGAATACATACTAATACTTATTAAGTTGTTACTTTGATGGAATTTAAATACTTTTTCTGCAAATGAACATAAATTCGCATTATTTTCAACATAAACTACAGTATTTAAATTTTTCTCAAGGGCTCTCTTTAAGTCCTTATTATACCACTTATGTTGTGGCACAAAAGAGATGGTTTCGTCATTCTTCACAGTTCCATGAACTCCAATGGACACACCAACAATTCCAAAACAACTATGAGAAAATTTTTCTTGGTATCCTCTAATTTGGGTGATTAAAAAATGAAGAATCTCATCATAGTTTGAATTCTCCAATTCTACATTATCTGAATGAACTGGGTTCCCCTTTAAATCACATATAGTAAATGTAATATTCCGATAATCCAAATCAATTCCTAAAGCATAACCCGCATTTTGCCTTAGTGAAAGCATAATTGGCTTTCTTCCAACATTGGCATACTCTTGATGAGATTCCATGATTAACTCTTCCTCTAATAGATCCGCCACTTGTGCAGAAATTGTTGCCTTTGTTAATTTTGTAATATTGGCTAAATCTGACCTCGAGATCATCCCATGTTTAATAATCTTACTTAAAATCAAACTTTTATTTATCTTCTTAAGATAAGCAGCAACTCCAAGTTCCATAAGGTTCACCCTACTATTCAAATAAATTATCTAAAACTTCATTACTTTATTACTAGGTTAAGCTTTTTTGCTAAACTATGCTTCCCCCCGATAAAACGAACAGTTCCTGATCTTGCACGCATAACAGGAGTGTGTGTTGTTCCTACATTGCCTTTATATTGTACACCGGTTAAAAGTTCCCATCTGTCACTCCTGTCGCTGCAAAAATTACTTTAAGCCGCTGCTCGTTAAAAGTTAATTATCATTTGCAGCTTTTGGGTATGATTTTGGTTGATCCACAGGAATGACAGCATCTTTTAATGCCTCATCTACAGAAGATGAATATTTGTTTTTCTCTTGATTAGACCAATTTAACCGATATGCTAAATAAGTAATTACTTGCTTCTTCCAATCTCTTACGGTTTGTATATCAAATAGAATGGCACCCGTACGGCGGTTTAAGAAATCTATAGGTGTAGCAATCATTTCATGTTCAATGCCATAAAGTAATTTTGCAAATAACACTGTAGGTAATTGATATTTATTTACATCTGACATATTATTTTTCAACAATTCAAACACTGTGTTACTATTGGATCCATATATTTTCACTAATGTTTCAGCCTCATCTTTGGTAAGACCAACTTCCATACCTCTATTAACTGTTGCAGTAATGAAAGAAGGAAATTGTTTTGAACCTCCAACATCTCCACCTGATATTGGGAGATACTTCGTTTGACACGATTTAAAACTTCTCCCCTCTTCTGATTTTAATTTCGTAGCCAATAAATTAGCCACCATTTCAGCCATTTTTCTATAGCCAGTTAATTTACCACCAGCAATGGTGATTAACCCTGAATTTGACTCCCAAATCTCATCTTTTCTAGAAATTTCTGATGCGTTCTTTCCTTCCTCGTATATAAGCGGTCGAACACCTGCCCAGCTCGATTCAACATCTTTTTCACTTATATTCACTTCAGGGAACATATAATTAATAGCATTTAAGATATAATTACGATCACTTTCAGTCATAGAAGGGTTTACGGCATCTTTGTTATAGAAGGTATCAGTTGTTCCAACATATGCCTTTCCTTCACGAGGGATAGCAAACACCATCCTGCCGTCAGGTGTATCAAAATAGATTGCTTGTTTCAAAGGAAAACGGGATTGGTCAATCACTAAGTGGACCCCTTTTGAAAGCTGTAAGAACTTACCTTTTTTTGATTGATCCATTTCACGAATTTGGTCAACCCATGGGCCGGCAGCATTGACAATATTTTTGGCATGTATTTCATACATCTCTCCTGAAAATTGATCTTGGACCAAGGCACCAATAACCTTGCCATTTTCATAAAGAAGCTTCGATACTTTTGTATAATTACAAGCAATTGCCCCTTTTTCCACCGCAGCCTTCATAACCTCAATGGTCAGCCTTGCATCATCTGTCCGGTATTCAACATAATAACCGCCACCCTTTAAACCCGCTTTTTTAATAAGCGGCTCCTTTGCTAAAGTTGATTGAGATGATAGCATCTTTCGCCATTCTGATTTTTTAACACCTGCTAAAAAATCATAAACACGAAGACCAATTGAAGTGCTAAACTTTCCAAACGTTCCACCTTTATGAATAGGTAATAACATCCATTCAGGCGTTGTTACATGTGGTCCATTTTCGTAAACAATAGCCCTCTCCTTTCCAACCTCTGCAACCATTTTGACTTCAAATTGTTTAAGATATCTGAGTCCTCCATGAACTAATTTCGTTGACCTGCTAGAAGTTCCAGCTGCAAAGTCCTGCATTTCAACAAGGGCTGTAGTCATTCCTCTCGTTTGGGCATCAAGGGCAATCCCTGCTCCTGTAATTCCTCCGCCTATTACTAAAACATCAAAAACTTCCGTTTTAAATTTGTTAATAAACTCCTGACGGTTAAGATTTGAAAATTGCATTATTTAGTCCTCCTGAATGAATAATATGATTGGTTTTTTTAGAAAAAATAAAAAGAGACCACAAATTACATTATCGAAAATGATAATGTTTTTGTGGTCTCTCCGACTTCTCCTACCAAGTATTAACTTGTTTTTAGTATAACATAAAAACTATGAAAATTGAAAATTATTATTTAAAAGCCATTGTGGCATTCACTGCTTTTTTCCAACCGTCATATAATTTATTCCGATTTTCAGCAGACATCTTTGGTGAAAACGTTTGGTCAACCGCCCATTGCCTGGAAATTTCCTCTTGGCTTTCCCAGAAGCCAACAGCAAGTCCTGCTAGATATGCTGCTCCTAATGCGGTAGTTTCATTTACAACTGGTCTTTCTACTGGAACATCCAAAATACCACTTTGGAACTCCATTAGGAAATTATTTTTCACCGCACCGCCGTCAACACGGAGCGTTTTTAGTTCAATTCCAGAATCTGCTTCCATGGCAGATAATACATCTTTTGTTTGGTATGCAAGAGATTCTAACGTAGCGCGAATGAAATGTTCCTTTGTTGTACCCCGGGTTAAACCAAAAACGGCACCTCGTACATCACTATCCCAATAAGGAGTTCCTAAGCCTACAAAAGCTGGAACCACATAGACTCCATCGTTGGAATCGACTTTTGCTGCATATGCTTCACTATCCTTTGCATCCTTAAACATTCTTAATCCATCACGAAGCCACTGAATGGCAGAACCCGCCACAAAGATACTTCCCTCAAGTGCGTATTCTACTTTTCCATTCAGCCCCCATGCTATAGTGGTTAATAATCCATGCTCAGAGCGCACAGCTTTCTCACCTGTATTCTTTAACATAAAGCAGCCGGTACCATAAGTGTTTTTGGCCATTCCTTCGTCAAAGCACGCTTGTCCGAACAATGCAGCCTGCTGGTCACCGGCAACCCCTGATATTGGAATCTCGTTCCCAAAAAAGTGATAATCAACCGTTTTTCCATAAATTTCAGATGATGGTCTAACCTGGGGCAGCATGGATTTAGGCACACCTAAAATATCCAATAATTCATCATCCCACTTTAATTCATAGATGTTGAACATTAAGGTTCGTGAAGCATTAGAATAATCGGTTACATGTGCTCGGCCTCCGGATAGTTTCCAAACCAACCAAGTATCAATCGTACCAAATAATAATTTTCCTTGATCCGCTTTTTCACGTGCCCCTTCCACATGATCGAGGATCCATTTTACCTTTGAGCCTGAAAAGTAAGGATCAATTAACAATCCAGATTTGTTACGAAATAGGTCATTATAACCTTTTTCTTTCAACTCTTCACAAATCTCACTTGTTTGTCTTGATTGCCAAACAATGGCATTATAAACTGGATGGCCTGTTTCTTTGTCCCAGACTACAGTTGTTTCGCGCTGGTTTGTAATCCCTATACCTGCAATTTGTTCAGGTTTAATTTCGGATTCTGATAAAACTTCGGCAACAACCGAAAGAATAGAACCCCAAATTTCATTCGCATTGTGTTCGACCCAGCCTGGCTTTGGAAAGTATTGCGTGAATTCCTTTTGTGCTGTATGAACAACTTCCCCATTTTTATTAAAAATAATTGCACGGGAACTAGTTGTTCCCTGGTCTAGAGATAATATGTATTTTTCCACTAGTAATTTCCTCCAAAAATATCATCTTATATGGATACAAAAAAAGAGACTCACTCATCAGAAATAACCACAAAATGGGTTTCTGCGTGAATCTCCTAATCTCCGTCACAAAATTTTAACTTGTTGAGAAAATTATACAATTCTATGAAAACGATGTCAACAACTTTTTTAACATTAGTATGTTGTTTTAATTATTTTTTAAGAAAACCTCCCATAACTCTCGTTTTGAAGTGGTGATGGCTGTAGCTCCTGCCACTAGTGCCGCATTTACATCTTCAGAAGTTCGAATTAATCCGCCCGCCAAGATGGGTGTTCCTACTTTCTCCTTAACTTCCGCAATAATCTTCGGCATGGCACCAGGCAGGACTTCAATGTAATCGGGTTTGGTTTTTGCAATTAGTTTATAGCTTTTTTCAAGAGCATGACTATCAATTAGGAAAATTCTCTGTACAGCAATTACACCTTTTTGCTTTGCCTTTTGAATCACACTAGATTTAGTTGAGATTAAGCCGTACGGCTTGAATTCTTGACAAATATACTCGGTGGCATATTCATCATTTTTTATGCCGTGGATTAAGTCCACATGGTAAATCATTTTCTTTCCTTTTTCCTTAGCCATCTTATTAATATGTTTTAACTGAGCAATATGCATATCTAAAAATACACCAATTTCGTAAGGACTTCTCAAAAAGGATTCGAATTCCTTCATATTTGAAGATGCAGGGACGATTTTCTGGTTCATAACATTAATCCTTTCATCGCTGTACTCATTCTTTATAGGTCATGGCACCTCATTTCATAATTCTCATTCACTCTGGATAGAATGACTTCCCTCAATCGCTTCTTTAATTTTTTCAGCTACTTCATCCATTGCTTTTTTTGAGGTTAATTCCCCGTTTAGCGCTTTTACGATGGAGTCTCTTATATCAGAGGAAACCTGGGAGATGACCTCTTGATTTCTCCAATCTTCCGCTGCAATAAGTGGAGTATTTTCTAATTCATTTGAAAATATTTTAAACATATCTTTACCAAACTCGTAGTTTAATTCATTGTTATCTAATCTTGAACTTAACAATAGAGACTCTTTATTGAATTTAGCATTAACTTCCTTTGATGCCAAATATTTAATAAAATCGGCTGTTTCGTCTTCTACCCCTGTATTTTTGAAGCCCATGATATATTTTCCGCCTGGTACTGTAGAACGAATCTCTTTTTTAGGAAGATATGTTACCCCCCACTCAAAGTTCTCAAGATCCTTATAGTTGCTTAACATCCAGTTTCCGGCTAGGTGAGCAGCAGCCTGTCCTGAGCGGAAAAGTTTTATTGGATCTTCCACGCCTAACCAAACAGATTCAGGAATAATCCCGTCTTTATGAAGTTTAATAAAATAATCTAATGCTGCTACACCTTTTTCATTATTGATTGCTGGTGCAGAACCATCTTCTGTCATGAGGCTTCCGCCAAATTGATAGACTAAAGTGGAATATCTTCGAGGTGTAAAATCAACCAACAGCCCATATTTTGCGCCGCCTTTTTCTTTTACCGTTTTAAGAGCTTCGACAAATTCATCCCAGGTCCATACTTCGTCAGGAGTTTGTGGAACTTGCACTCCTGCTTTAACAAACAATGTTTTGTTATAAATGATGCAATTTGCAGTAACATCCATAGGTGTGGCAATAATTTTATTATCTTTTACAAAGTACGGCTTAATTGCTGGCAGGAATTGAGAAGTAAATTCCTCCTCTCCGCCAACATATGGTGTAAGATCTAAGGCATAATCCGCAAAATTCCCAGTATCTGTTATACGCGCTAATGCTGGAGGTTCCCCTCCAGCAATCATTCTTTTTAATTTTGTATCTATATCTTGATAAGGCACTTCTATTAAATTAATTTCAACATTTTTATTCTTTGCTTGATAATCCTTGATAATCTCTTTCATTACCTTTCCCTCTACACCGTCACTAAACCAAAGGAAATCTAAGGTAACTTTCTTTTCACCGTCTGAACCAATTATTTCTTTTGGACTCTGTTTGGCAGAACAGGCTGATACTGAAAATAATAAAATGGATGCAATAAAAAAAATCGAAATCGTTTTCAATACTTTTTTCATTAAATGATACTGCCCTTTCTATGATGATACTTCATTCGGGGGTGATTGCTTAAAATTCCACTCTTCATTATACAAAAAAAATACCCTATAGTTAGACTTTTTATGTATATCTATACTATAGGGTCTATTAAAATGATGAGGACTAAAATTTCTTATATTTATAGCTGGTAAACAAAACTTCCATCCTCTACTCGTTGCATAGGCTGTCCGTTAACCAGTATCTCTCGCGTTTCACCTTTTGGCAAATAGAATGTAATTTGCTTATATGGCAACTCGAAGACTCCTTCTTTTTCTAAAGACAATTCCAATCGATCACTTGTTGTATTCATGTGAACATGAAGTTTAGAATAATTCTCTTGATAATTTGAAGAGATCCCATCATCCTCGTACAATACATAAGCTGATGTACCTGTTTGTTGGTGAGGGAACAACTCAAAACCTCGTGAATCATTTGTTTTTGTTATAAATGAACAGTCCGCATCATTCACAGGAATGATACTGCCAGATTTTACTAGAAACGGTGCATATGTTAGCGGTGCTGGAATGGTTACTCTTTGTCCGCCTTCATACCAAAATGATGTATGAAAATCGTACCAGCCGCCATCACATTCTGGTAAATACACTGTTCGTTCAATTGCTCCTTCTTCCACAACAGATGTCACTAAAATAGAATCACCTAACATAAAATCATCACATTCTTCAAATGTCTTTTTATCATAATCAAACTCGTAAAAAGTTGGTCTAATAATAGGATCATACGTATTGTGAGAATTGTACAATAAAGTATACAAATATGGAGTAAGTCTTTGTCTAAACTTAATAAGCTTTCCAATTTGATCCGTTACCTCTTCATACATCCAAGGAACATTGACCGTTTTGTCTTCATTCCATGAATGAATCGTAAATCTAGGATAGAAAATTCCATTTTGTACCCAGCGAACAAATAATTCTGGTGATGGAGCAGGACCGGAAAATCCTCCAATATCATGACCGATATTAGACACGCCTGATAAACTTAAACCAATCGCCATTTTAATATTGTATTTTAAGGTTTTCCAGCTTGTATAATTATCACCTGTCCATGTTTGAACATAACGCTGCATTCCTGGACAACCAGAACGCGAAATCAAATAGGGTCTTAATCCTGGTGAAAATTCCTTTTGAGCCTCATAGGAAGCTTTCATCATTAATAATGGTTGTAACGCACGTACAAGTTCAAAATTTACATCATGGCCAAATCCATTGCATCGTGCATCCTTGGACCAAATTTCGAATTCATTATTATCATTCCAAGTAGAATCAATACCATATTCTAGCAACGTTTCCGTTACCTTCTTTTTCCACCACATAATCGTTTCTTTATTTGTAAAGTCCAAGTAGGCTCCAACTTCATCCCAAAACTGTGCCATTTCTGGCTCTTTTCCATCTCCCGCGTTTATGAACATTCCTTTTTGTTCTAATTCTTCGAATAACGGGTGGTCTTTTAACAAGCAAGGCTTGATGTTCGCACATAGATTCACATTCTTCTCATGATACCCTTCTGTAAACCCCTTTGGGTCTGGGAACTTATCTGTGTTCCAATTAAATACATAACGTTTATCTCCAATAGAAGTATATCCGGATGATAATTGAAACGAATCACAGATAATATCATGTTCTTCACATAACTGTAAGAATTCATTTAGTCTTTCTTGTGATTTTGGCTCATCTGTATACGTCATGGTTGAACCAGAATAGCCTAGACTCCATTTCGGCTGAAAAATGGGTTTCCCTGTCAACCACGTAAATTTCTTTGTAATATCCTTCACTTTTGGGCCAGCGATGATATAGTAATCTAAATCCCCAGCTACTGATTGGAAGTAACGATACCAGCCATGATAATTATCCATTTCATTTCCCATATCAAATACTGACTTAGACATGTTATCGTAAAAGAGGCCAAATGAAATGTTTGTCTTATCATTCCGTGTAATATAGAACGGGATATGTTTATATAAAGGATCAGTATATTGGGCATCATACCCCATTGGATCGAGATTCATCATACGATAGCGCTTACCATAGCGATCTGTTTCGCCCGCCTTTTCCCCTAAACCGTAATAGCTCTCTTCTCTCGATCTCTCAATATAATGGAATATCCCTTCACCTAACGAACCATCAAAATTATAGGCTTGTGTTTTTCGGTCATTCATAAAATGAATAAATTCGGATGTTTCAGAATCCTTATAATACCAATGTAAATGGAATCCATTTAGATTGATTTCAACTTTTAATGTTGATGTTTCAATATAAAATACTTCTTCTTTTTCATAGGAATCATAGGATGGCAGACTAAATGGACTAACATCCAAACGGTGTCTTCCTTCTATAGAGACATCATCCATCCCTGGTGCTACTAACCATGTTCGTGGCAGCGACAGCTTTTCACCCTCTGTCATCAAAACACGAACAATATCATTTTCTAAAACAAATACTCTCGCAATTAAATCACTTTGATCTAATTTAAATGATAAACAATTATTGTCTTCATTGATAAACTTGAACACGTATTTTTCACGGATTGACATAATTTTTTCACCTTACGCTTTCTAAAGAGCTGACTTAACTTTAGCTGATTTTATTTTATTTTCATTATTATCTTTCCAGACATCCTCATACTTAAATCCAGTAAGATTTTCAACAACTTCTTTTGTTTTTGGATCCACTTTAAGCTTTGAACCATTATTTTTTAATCTGTCAATTTCATCGACTAATATTTTATGAGTTTGTTTATTTAATTTAAAAGTGAATACAACTAGTAATGCTGCAACAAGAAGTACTGAAGCACCAATGACCATAGTATAGACGATGGTATGAACTGCCTCTGCTGTCTGTGTTTTTTCTCCAGCAACAAAACCGCCCCATTGTAGTACAAGTCCCACACAGAAAGTTGCCAATGCAACAGACGTTTTTCTGGCGAATGTCATAACTGCTGCAAATAATCCTTCTCGTCTTTGTCTCGTTACAATCTCATCAATATCCGGAATGAACGGGAATACATTCCACGGTGTAAAGTCCAAAATTGCTCTGCCAACTTGATAAAAGGCAGCGATCACAAACAGCATGACGACCATTGAATCAGGCTTAGTTACATAGACTGCATAAAAAGCTCCCAAACAGATAAGCATTACGGAATAGGAGATTTTGTACAGATTACCAGGGCCTACTTTTATCATTAAGAATCCAGCTACCAGCATAAAAGGCACCCCAATTATACTGAGTGATAGCAAGTCTGCAGCAAGTGATGTTGAAATACTTAGAGCAAACACACAGAAATAAACAAAAACAGCATTAAATACGTCTTTAGCAGTAAAGGATAATAAATAGATCGCTAAATGTTTACGAAAGCTTTTTATTTTCAAGGTAGTTCCATATTCCTTTAAAACAGATCCAATCGCACTAAGTGTTTCACCAAAACTTTTAGATTTGCTGGATTGTGCGATTAATTCTCTTTCTTCTTCAAGTGTAGGCTTCTTTTCCCATGTTACTTTATAAGAGATAAAGATACAGACCGCAAAAAGTATGGCAAAAAATACACCATTGATAAAATAAGCATACGCATTATCTTCACCAAAGTAAGCGATTAAACGTCCAGGAACAAACGTGGCTAAAAATACACCTGTACCAGACATAAACATTCTTGCTGTGGATAATTTGGTTCTTTCATTAAAATCTTTTGTCATTTCGGAAGGAAGCGTTTCCCATGGAATTAATACTAAAGCCATAACAATTTCAAATAGCAAATAGCTAATGAGATAGTACCAATAATTCATTCCTGTAAACCATAGCAACACATAGGTGGCCATTAGCGGCGAACCAATTAATAGAAAGAAACGGCGTCTGCCAAACTTTCTTCCCAATTTAAACTTATAGAAGTTATCTGTGATACTGCCGATAGATAAGCTCACTACAGCATCCACGATTCGAGCAATAGCAATAATGGAGGCACCTTCAACAGGAGTTAAACCCACAAAAGTTGTATAGTAATACATTAACCAAGCGGCAATAACGGTGAAAGCACCGCCACCCATTATGTCCGTTAATCCATAACCAACGGCTCTAGGTATGGTAATCTTTTTCTTTATATTTGTCATATAATCCCCTTCTCTCTCCTAATAAAATTTAACGACTTTTCTCCCTGTTACCAGCTAACGATCTAGTGGAGGGGTTAAAAATTATGGGATATTGTATCTTTTCGTATATTCCCTCCTCCGATTGCAATCCCTTACAAAAGTAGTTGAAAGTGCTTTCTTGGTTTTAATTTTACCTGACAGTCATAAGAGAGAAAGGTTGAAATTTTTGAAGTAGTTGTTGAAAATATTGACTACCGTATATAAAAAAGCCGGATCACATAAATTTGATGTGATCCGGCCATAAAGGAGAACGCTTAAAATTTTTACTGTTGAAAAATTGACTATCTGCATTTTTTATATTCTGAAGGTGTAGTTCTCATGATTTTTTTAAAAACTTGACCAAAGTATCTCGCATCGAGAAATCCTACCATTATTGAGACTTCGTTCGTTTTTAAATCAGTTGTAGCTAAGAGTTTTTGTGCAACCTGAATCCGTTTTTCCGTTAAGAAATTACTAAGATTTTCACCCGTATCCTTTTTAAAGGACCGGCTTAAATAACTAACACTAACATCAAGTAGTTCTGCGATAAACTGTGCATTTAAATCTGGATTCGCATATTGTTGTTCAATAATACGTTTTGCCTGCTCCACTACACCTATGTTATTTTTATTCATCGATTCGTAGAGATGTTTTTTTACCTTCACACAGGTCTGGTTCATAAATTCAAGCAATTGATCAAAGGTTTTACACCGTTCAAGTTGCTCATATCCAACGGTCATCGTAAAATTTTTATCCCATTTTGCAACGATCAAACCAAGTTTAATTAATAACTCTAAGGAAAGATTTAATACTAACTGTCTATCAAATGTGTATTTTAGTTCCTTGAAAAGCGCCTCAATTTCAAACTGAATCTTCTCAAGTTCCCATTCTTCAAACTTTTCAATAAAGCTCGATAATTTTGCTGAAAAATTATTGTTGCAATGTTGGATGCTTGTGTCAGCATAAATATGAATTTTACCTTTCCCAACAAAATAACTCTGTGTTAACGCTTTTATAGATTGCAAGTAAGAAGAGTGTAAAGTATTGATTGAAGTATACATGCCTCCAATACCAATCGATACATGTATACAATCCTCATTATGAAAATTACCCAAAATATTATCAGCAATATCTCTTAAGCGTGTTTCTACCACTTTATCTGGCATCAATAGTGAAAAAGAAGGTAATACTAGTAGTTGTTGATTATGGATTACAAATCTTACTTCCATTTTTTTTGTTAGTAAAAAGTCCTTGATTGATTTTGTAATAGTATCAAAGGAAAGATTATTTTCTGAATTACTATATATTTCTATTGTTATCACAGTACCTTTTCCAGGCGTCAGATCGATGCCTTGTTTTATATTTTGTGTCGGTACTATACCTTTAACAGTCATGTCATATAATAATGATTGTTCAATAATGGGAATACTCTCCTGCAGAGCATTTTCCAAATATTCGTAGTTTTTCTCTTTATCTCTTTTTTGTTCAATGGTCTTCACAGCATTTTTAATAACTATCATTACTTCGTCTACTACTGTTGGTTTAAGTAAATAATCAAAAACACCATATTTAAAAGCTTCTTTGGCAAAGGTAAACTCATCATAGCCTGATAATAGAATCATTATAATTTCCTTATGATTTTGATGAACGTACTCAGCCAATTCTAATCCAGTATGACCAGGCATAACAATATCCGACACTACGATATCTGGATTAAGTTCACAAATAAGTTTTTTTCCTTCGTAACCATTCGAGGCCATTCCGCAAATTTCGCAACCCAGGCCCGGCCAATCGATTTTTTCAGATAATCCTTTACTTATAAATGGTTCATCGTCTATAATAAGTACTTTTAACATTTAGTCGCCCTCCTTGTGTAAAGGTAAAGTCAGCTCAAACGAGGTTCCGACGTTAATATTACTTTCAATCTTTATACCATTATCTTCACCAAATAATAATTGAATCCGGTTTTGAACATTTAAAATCCCATTTCCTGTACCTTTTTTTTCATCAAGATTTACATATCTTCCTTCAGAAAGAGAGGCGACCGTATTTTCATCCATACCTACTCCATTATCTAAAACTTCAATGTGTAATTTGTTATTTTTAATTTTCCCATTGATAAATAAATATCCGTTTCCTATTTTCTTTTCTATTCCATGAATCATTGCATTCTCAACGATTGGCTGCAGGATCAGTTTTGGCACTAAACAATTTTTAGCCCCCAGATCAATATGAACGGAATAATGAATTTTGTCTTGAAACCTAATTTTTTGAATCGTCATATAATCATCGATATAATTAATCTCTTCTTCTAGTCTAATAAACTCCCCATTTTTAGTTATACTCGTTTTCAAAAGTCTGCTTAAAGAGGTTGTCATTTTACTAACTTCTTCTGATTTCCCAAATTGTGCCATCCAGTTGATTGTGTCCAGGGTATTATATAGAAAATGTGGATTTATCTGTGCACGCAGTGCTCTTAACTGCGCGTCTTTTTCATTTATATCCTTCTGATAAATATCCGAAATCAAGTTGTTAATTTTATTCATCATTCTATTAAAGCTTTCGCCAACTCTTCCAAGCTCATCCGATCGGTCGATTTGAAGCTGAACATTGAAGTTATCTTTTTCAACCTCATCCATCACTAAACTTAACTTATTTAAGGGTCTGACGATATAATTGGTGCTAATCCAAATGATAATGATGCCAATGATGATGGCTACTATTCCAATTAAAAAGACAGTCTTGCCAATAATTGCAGGTCCTTCCGAAATCTCATTCAAACTTATTAAAGAAATGATTTTCCACCCTGTTAATTCAGATTGATAATTGTTCACAATCATTTTCCCAGAACCCGGGATTTCTATTAATTCATCAGAATTAGCTAAAGGTTTATTTGAATTTGACAGCCATGATGTGACGGCACTTAATTCCTTATCATTTGAATTCGATACAACCACATGATTTTCTTTATCCAGTATAATGATATGTCTATCTTCAGTTGGATCAAATTTTTGAATCCGCTCCTTCAAATATGATTTATCCATAGACATTGTGAGATAACCACTGACTTTCATTTTATAAGAGTGTATATCGTAAATCATCCGATTAGCTGTAATCACGGAATTCTCAACACTCCAAGTGACTTTTCCATTTGGATCATAAATCTCCGGACGTAATGTATTAAAAAATTCATAGTTATTTTTATTTACACTTCTTCTTAAATTCACTCTCATGCCTTCAGTGTCATAAAGATAAATGAGGTCGACTTCATTGAACATGATAGTTTCATCCGTTATTTTAGATAATAAGTTTTTATTTAAAAGATTCTTCTCTTTACTATTTTCATAGGCAGCTGGCAATATCCCTTGAATCTCATTGTTGAAAGTTACTCCATCCATCACACGGTTAAAGGATTCCACCATATTATCTATACTTTTACTAATTTGCATGACCATAACAGTATTGTATCTAATTGCCTCTTTAATCTGGATTTTTATAGCAATCGTATAGGTAATAATCGCAGTCAACCCAATTATTAGACTGATACTTAGAGCATTCTGGAATAACAATTGATTTTTCAAATGGCGAAACCTTAAGAAACGTTTAAACTTCATAATTCCTGCACCGTTGCTTCCATATCATATTTATTTTTAATATAAGATACCGTGACAATTATATTTAAAATGACCAGCTGCCAAATTAATTCACATAATCTATATAACCTTTGACCAAATCCCTTCATCTTTTTCCCCCTTTCTTAGACTTCTTTGTGAAAACCATTTCATTTATCTTAATATAACAAAATTTAATCAAATAGATAAGTGCCTGACACCTTCAATAATTTCCAAACAATCATGTCCAGTCATAGTTGAATATAATTCCTTTGCAAAATGGGGACATTTTTTAATACTTTGTGTAAAAAAGACCTCATCGTTCGAATTCGAATATTTATGCTATCGTTAAATTCATGCAATTTGTTGATTATTGAACAAATCAATCCATATTGTTTAATATCTTAAGAAAAGTATAGAGACCCACCATTTACCAAATGGATAAAAATAACAAATAAGGCCAACGCTTTGATTTAAACAAAGCATTGACCTATAAGGCTTTTACGTTTAAAGATCCTTTAGAATCGACCGCTGTTACTTCTTTTACTTATCTATTTAACAGTTTCACTTTTACAGGCTTGTTTTCCTTGCTTACTTTAATGATTTCCCCGATAATACTGATGGCAATTTCTTCTGTTGTTTCCGCGCCCATTTCTAATCCGATTGGAGAGTGGACCTGCTCCAACTGTTCTTCCGTGACTCCTTCACTTTTTAATTTTTCAAAAATGGTTATGACCTTGCGCTTGCTGGCAACCATCCCAACATAGGCAATCGGAAATTGCAGTGCTGTTTTTAAGACCATATCATCACCATCTTTTGTAACAATGACCACATATGACTTTTCATTTAGGTTGGCTGCGAGTAAGGCCTTTCCAATATCCTCGTTCACAAAAAGGTTGGTCGCATTAGGAAAGCGTTCCTTCGTACAATAACCAACGCGATCATCAACAATGTAATAAGGATATTCAAGGGAATCAGCAAGCTTGGATAACGCATAAGCTAAATGACCGGCTCCGGCCAAAACGAGTTCAGGCCTGCTTGTATAGACCTCAATAAACACCCGCAACGTTCCCCCACAACTCATTTGAATACCATCTTTTGCATGTCTATTTAATTTGTATTCAACGATTTTCGACTTACCCATTTGGAGCGCCTTTACACTCTCTTCGATGATATAGTGTTCAGCCAAGCCACCCCCGACCGTGCCTTCAATCGTACCATCACGGTATACAATCATTTTTCCAACATGCCTGGGAGTTGAGCCCTTGGATTCAATGATCATGGCTAAGGCAAAGGTTTCGTTTTGACGGTTCAGTATGGCTACTTTTTCCATCAGTAACATGAATAGCTCCCCCCTTTTTTTAACATTAGTCCGTTTGAAATTGCTTTATGCTAAGAAAATATCGTAAAAGATTTAATGCGACTGTTTTTCTGTAAGTTGCAGTAGAGCGCTGATCGTCGATTGGTCTTATGATCTTATCAAAGGCTTCTACAACCTGAGCGATGTCTGCATTCGCTAATGGTATGGTTTTTCCAACCAGCTTCTTTTCAATATCAATGGAACGAACCATTGTAGGTCCGACTGCCCCGAAGGCAAAGCGCACATCTTCGATTCGAGCATCATTGATCCGGATATATCCTGCAAATCCTACTTTGGCAATGGCATCTGCGTTGCGGTTGCCGACTTTCTCAAAAACGACATGTGCACCTTCTTCTAATATGGACGGCAAAATAACTTCTACTAAAATCTCATTTTGATAACGTTGTACCCTTCGTGGTCCTTGAATAAAATCGCTAATAGCTACTACACGATCACCATTTACGGAGCGCAACAGAAGCTTTGCATTGTATACATATAATAAAGGAAGTGTGTCACCTGCTGGAGAGGCGTTGCAAATATTCCCACCTAATGTCCCTCTGTTTCTTATTGCCGGGGCCGCAATGGTTTTAATGGCGTTCTTTAATGGTATCGGGATTAACGGATGTTCAAGTAATTCACTATAGGTACAGCAAGCCCCGATGTGGAGATCCTTGTGATTTTGATACACCTGCTTTAGTTCAGAAAGATGATCAATAAAAACAAGGGGTTTTGGGAGTTTCAGAGGTACTCCCCTACCACTTTTGTGAAGAACCATGACATCAGTGCCCCCGGCCATGATTACACATTCTTCTCTATTCAATTGACTCAACGTTTGGTCTAAACGATCGAACCGATACGCGGCTAATTTCTCTACCATAATCCGTCACCTTTTTTAGCTGCCTGATTGATCGCATCAACAATCATATTGTAGCCTGTACATCGGCACAGATTTCCAGAAATACCTTCACGGATTTCAGCATCTGAAGGATGCGGATTTTTCGATAACAATGCTGCACTTGCCATAATCATCCCCGGAATGCAATAGCCGCATTGTACTCCCCCTGCTAAGCTATAGCTCTCATCTAAAATCTTAAATTGTTCCGTTTCAAGTATCCCTTCTATCGTTTGAATATCGGCACCAGCAATCGAGCCAATGGGAATAAGGCAGCTGTTTTGTAGGAGGTTATTCACAAAAACACTGCAGGCGCCGCATTCCCCTTCTCCACAGCCTTCCTTTGTACCGATTAATTCAAAGTCATCTCTTAATAAATCTAGTAATCTTGCTGTAGCAGGGGCGTCTGTTTCTACGGGGCTTCCATTTAGTGTAAATTTAATCAACCCTCTTCACCTTCTTTCATCCACAGACTTTCAATAATGACTTCTGGTGTGATTGGAATTTGCTGAAATGAAGTTTGCAGAGCATCCTCAATCGCTGCTTGAACGGCCGGAGCGCCGCCGATTAACGTCAATTCACCTGCGCCCTTCGCCCCGTATGGACCGTCAGCATAAGGGTTATCAAAGACTTTACTTTCGATGGGAACAACGTCCAATGAAGTCGGCGGTCCATAATCCGATATGCTTTTTTGTTGGATCTTGCCTTGCTTTGACGTCATCTTTTCTAAATATCCGTACGCTAATCCTTGAGCCAAACCACCATCAATTTGGCCTTTCATAATCCGATCATCGATGACCTTCCCCACTTCATAATTGGCGTATACTTTTTCTAACTTTACATTTCCTGTTAACGTATCCACTTCCAACTCAACGAAATTCACACCCCAGGAATAAGCCGGGTAAGCATCTCCCGTGAAGGTCAACTCGTTCCACGGTATCATTTCACGGTGAACATAATGCTCCAATACTTCCTGTTCCACCCCTGATTGCCACTTATCCTTAAGGTTTTTTGCGGCCCGTTCCAGCAATTTCCCGACAATCATTGTCGTCCTGGAAGCGACGGTCGGACCAGAGTCTGGAACCTCTTTTGTATCGGGATAAGGGTACAAAACATCTTCATAAGGTAGGTTTAGTTCTTTGGCGACAATTTTACACAGCGTCGTCAAAATGCCTTGTCCCATATCGGAATTGGAGATTTTTAGAGATACCTGGTCGTCCTTTGATTTAACCAGCTTCACCGTTGCTTTAATATGGTCTCGTTCGCCACTGCCTGTAAATCCACAGCCGTGGAGGAACAGCGAAGTTCCAAGGCCTTTTTTATAGCGCTGACTTTGTTGATTGAAATGCTGAAACTCCTGTTTCTTCTTTTTGTATTCCGACGAATTGAGCAGGTCCTCAATCATTTCTTCTACTAATATTGGATCGCGGAATATTCCTTTGGTGATGGTGGGGTCTCCTTGTTTAACGAGGTATTTTCGTTTATATTCAAGTGGGTCGATGTTTGCTAGTTTACTAAGATGTCCGATATGGCTTTCGATTCCGGCAAAGCTTTGTGGAGCACCAAAGCCTCTGAAGGCGCCATTCGGAACGGTATTGGTTTTTAAGACATAGCCTTTTGCATGAAAATGAGGAATTTTATAAACGCCTGCACTGTTTATTAAGGCGCGCTGCAGCACGACAGAACTCAAACCCACATTCGCTCCGCCATCGAGATAGATGTCAACACACAGGCTCAAAATATTTCCTTCCTTATCTAAGGCAGTTCGATAGTTGAGTTTGGCCGGATGCCTTTTTGTCGTAACCACCATATCCTCCGAACGGTCGAACACAAGCATCACCGATTTTTTGACTGCCTTTGCCGCAACGGCTACGTGACACGCCATCATCGAAGGAAAGTCTTCTTTGCCGCCAAAACCTCCGCCGGTAGGGCTTTGAACCACTCTGACATCATCGTCACCACAGGCTAATGCGCTTAGCAAGGCATTTTTTATATAATACAGACATTGCATCGATCCCTGGACTTCAATTTCATCATCCTTATAAATGGCAAGCATTCCTTGTGGCTCAAGGTAGACATGCTCCTGATAACCCGTATCATATTCTTCTTCGATTATTTTGTGGGCTCCCTGCTCGATCGCTGAAATGATCTCTAAGCTTTCCCCCAATTCATAGCTAGCCATATTGACCCCGGCTACAGATTTTTGCTTGATCGCTTCGTCCAATGTATAGATAGGCGGATGTTCTTCAAATTCAATCTCTACTTCATTTAACAAACGGTACAAGATATTCAGGTCTTCTCCTACGAGCATCAGAATTGGCTCACCAATATAATTGACCCACTCATTGGCAAAAATGGGCTGATCTTCTTTGATAATTTTGACATAATTCGGACCAGGGATATGCTCTGCTCCAACCGCTTCATATCCTTCCGGAAGGTTTGGTAATTGGATGGAGATGATTTTTCCATATGCAATCTGAGACCGGACCAAAACACCATAAACCATATTTTCCACTTTCACATCACTAATATAGGGCAGCTGGCCCGATACTTTTCCTGTATGATCCTTTTTGGGCACTGAGGTACTTATGTCTTTGAGACTCATTGCACAACACCCTTCGACTCATTTTTTATAGCGGACACATTATAAATAGAGAAACCTCTTCTTTCGATTTTATAAATGTGAAAGATATTTTATGATTAATTTCATTCAAGAATATCGTTGTTTTTAATTATATTTTTATTTCGGGCAGCTTTACCTATTTATGTAAGAATTTTTGACAAAGTATTTTCATTTAACTTGCTTGTTCTTTTCCGTTTCAATCAGTCAAGGTAGAAATAAACCACTAATTAAAAAAAGCCAAAATATACAAGTTGTGTATGATAACTTGTATATTTTTGGCTTTTTAATCTTGTTTCTTATTATGTTAAAGGTACCTGTTACTGAACAACAGAAAAAAAGGCTCTACTCCTATTGGATAATATTTCATCCTCTACTTCCTAAGTAAAAAGAAGTCTGTTCCAGAAAGTCGAATACAAGAATGCTGATTAAATAATTAATATTAATGGTGTCATTAATAGCAAATAGGAGAACTGAAGAATGATCGTTATCTAAGCCATCTTCCACTAACCCTGCTCATTTAAGTTGAACAAGAAAAAGGATTGCCAAAGCAACCCTCAATCTTCAACTCTTGCACCTCGTTAGTTGAAGAAGGTGGATTGTTAGGTTTTAGGGTGAAGTCGATTATCAAACATTCCGTATTTTACTATAACAAATCATAATGTTTTTAATTTTTTACACAACTTTAACATCAATAATTATACGATTAATGGTATAATTATTGAAAAGGCTTACAATCGTTGGAGTTTGAGGTGAATAAAAAATGGATTTCTATGAAAAGTTACCTGAAGAGTTATTAATTCGTTTTTACTATGAAATTATTAATAATATTGAAAAAGGTATTCTTACGAAAAATATGTATTATGAAATAGGTATAATTATTTCTGTTGCTAATCGGAGAGGAATTTCCTTAGACCTACCTTCTGATTTTAATGATGTGATTAATCAGCAAGCCTTTAATGATTTATTACAATCAGAACAAGTTGGTACAAGGTGTAGTTCTCAGATTGCCTAGCCCTTATTTGTTTAATGTTATAATTTAACTAAATTTACTTCCATAAATAAAAACTGACTTTTAATTATAAAAATGGGTGCTGCCAGATAAGGTAACACCTTTTTTTGCCCATCTTTTTGGTAAAGCACTCCGTTAGTTGAACAAGGTCGATTCAAATAAGGTGCTACCAATTAAAGGTAACACCTCTTCCCAATAGAATAATGATAATAAAAGAAGAGGTGAGACTAACAGTATGCTTTCTCTAATAAATAAATCAATCTTTCTTTTACTGACTCCCATTCATCATCAATAATACTGTAAAATATATTGTCTTGAATGGTTCCGTCTTCCTTTACTCTATGTTTACGAAAAGTTCCCTCTTTTGTTGCTCCTATTCGTTCAACAGCTTTTTGAGAACGTAAGTTTTCTCCACTAACTGAAAATTGGACACGATTTACTTTTAATTCTTCAAAACAATACTTAAGTAATAAGAATTTACATTCTGTGTTTACTTTTGTTCTCCAAACTTTTGGTGAAAGCCAAGTCCAACCTATTTCCACATTACGATTTACTTTATCAATACCACAAATTTGAGTTGTCCCTAATACTTGACCTTTCAGTTTATCCTTAACAATAAAAGGTATATGTTTCCCGTCTTTTTTATTATTAACAGCTATCATTAATATTTGCTCTATATCATCCACTGTGGTAACTTTTCGCCAGGAATATTTCCATACTTCAGGGCTTTTTAAAGCTTCAAATAATTGTTCCTTATGCTTCACCTCGAGAGGAATAAGCGAAATTGAATTTCCTTCTAGAGATATATCTGTTTCAATAATCATAGTATTACTGTCTCCTTTTTAAACAGAATATTCTTTCGTTCATTTAAGTTAGGACGGCACCACAACACATTCCTTCGCAGTCTTTGCAAGGCAAGTTTCATTCAATCACCTCCAATAATTTAATGATTTTTACTAGCGTTCAAACTTGCGGGAACAACAAAAAAGCCTTTAGAACGGCTTAAAGATAGCTCTTTAAGCGACTGTCTAAAGACTCGAATCTGTATGTCTTATATGTTTGCAAATGAGAAAATTCAAATAGTTCGTACTATAAGTATACCATTTGATGAAATCTATAGCAATATTTTAAATTTGCTACTATCCAATTTTCGGAAAATAACCTTACCTATTCACAACCTTTTTCAACTAACCTGCCCGTTAGTCGAATAAGAAAAAGCCACCAAAATGGCAGCTGAATCTTCAACTCTTGCAACCGTTAGTTAAACAACATCTTACGATAATTTGTCAATTAAGGATTTTTGGGAGGTGAAAGCACTAATACAGAGTTTGCTTTTGTGTCCCATCTGTTTTTATTCGATATACCATTTTCTCTGTTCTTGTGTAATAAATCCAATCGTCGAAAATGTTTGTGTTCGTAACAAAATGTTCATTTAAAAAAGTTTTACCTGTTCCATCAAGCTTCATTTTGTAGAGATCACCGCCAGGTACATCTACAGTGGTATAGTATATCCAACCATTGGAAACGTTGAAGGTTGAAGTAGGAACATCGCTTAATTTGATTTTATTTGATCCATCCAAAGTCATCTTATAAATTCTATTTTCATCTGCTGGATTTCTGAAATAAATCCAATAGCCATTTATTTGAATATTGTAGGCACTTGTATCATTTAGTTTTGTTTTTTTCGATCCATCAATTTTTACTTTGTATGGTTTTTGGCCATCTGATACATTTTGGTAATAAATCCAATTACCAATTAGGTTAATAGCGGAGGATTGATCTTCATTTAATTTTATCCTTCCTGTTCCATCTACGTTTAATTTATATAATTTAGCACCGTCCGACTGATTTGCATAATAAATCCAATTACCTGCAACCATAATATCGGTAGAACTATCATCCGTTAATTTTGTCCTTTCTGTACTATCAATTTTTATTTTGTATATCTTCCCATTATCCCTGCCATTTCGATAATAGACCCATCCGTTTAAAACATTAATATAGGTTGGATCATCTTTGGCCATTAACGGTGTATCCATTGTCAAATCTGTTTTAATTATAGATAATGTTCCATACAACGCTGTACCTTGCCGTTTATTATAATAAAGCCATTCGTTTTCTTTACCAACAATGCCACTGTTCAATATATTACCTGCTGTATTCCCTAGCCCCTCCATAGACAAATCTCCAGTAAGTGATAATAAATATTGATTCTCCTGGGTTAGGACATTGACTCTATTTTTCAATTCATCATAATCAGAAGTAACCCTAATTACCTGATTTGTCTCATCCCAAACAACCTTGGCCCCAACCCTGCTAAACTCGGCAATTGGAACATAAATAAAAGGGTAGGTAGCACCTGTAGGTTGAAAATTTAATACAGGATATAGCCCAGTATTAATATCTACACCATTAACCAAAATAGGTCTATCTGCTGTGTACGCTGTAACAGGTTTGTATTGTAATTGCCTAGCTTCAATACCCTTTTTTGAAACTGGTTCGGGAATCAATAGCGTTTGGCCAATATATATGATCGGGCTTACGAGATGATTTAAGAAAACAATACTTTCCACAGAAGTATTGAACTTCAATGCTATTGAATATAAATTATCAACTGGTTGAACAATATAACTAAGTTTAAGGTTTCTGTTCATTATTGCACCCCCCTTATGACAGATTACATTATTTATCGTATTATTCTGTAAAAGAAAAAGTGCCTAATTGATTTTACATCCGTTAGCTCAATAATAAAAGGAGATGCCGCAGAGCACCCCTTTTTTAACTCTAGCACCCGTTAGCTCAATAGCAAATGAATTACAACTCGTTATTTCTCCCATAGCTCGACCAGTCGACCTTCAGGATCTTCAATCCAAATAAACTTTCCAAATTCACTAATCTCTATTTTCTTTGCAAGAGGTACACCAATATGTTCAAGATGCTTAATAGTCTCGTTTAGATTAAGTACTTGGAAATTTACCATCACTTGTTGTTCAGTTGGAAAATAACTGTCATTCTCGGTAAAGAAAGAAAAGATAGTCTCATTTCCTAATTGGGGTTTAATCACAGTCCCATTCCAATTTTCTATTTCATCAATCTTCAACACTTCACTATACCATTTTTTTATTACATCAAGATTCTTAGTTCTCCAAAATATTCCTCCGAACCCTTTTATCATCGTATCTAACTCCTGTCTGTCTTTAGATTTTTAGTTTTTCGATTATTGTTAAGTTCCTTCTTCAACTATACTGCTTCGTTAGTAAAACAAGAAAAAAGGCTGCCGCAGCAACCCCAATCTTCAACTCTAGCACCCGTTAGTTGAAGAAGAACGTATAGAGGTTCAATGTTTCAGGTGAAGTTTAAGACCACTATATAACCTTTCAATATTTTTATTAGATCTGAGTTCAGGGTTACTATTTATACATTGGACAATTGCTTTTATTAAACTGTTTAGTTCACATATATCTTCAAAAACCAATTCTGATGACAAATCATATCCTTTGAAAAAAATGTTAATTTTGACGTTTTCTTCATTGATTGAATTTAATTCCCAGCGATATTCAAATGGTTCGTCCAACATTGTAAAATCAATTTGCTTCCTAGGAAATGCTGCCAGATTCGGGACTAACTGATAAACAGAATTAAGTAATTCCTCTAAGGGATTAGAAATTAAATATGAACATACAAACTCAAACTTATTGTTATCGATTTTAATGAAGCCTGAAGCCCAAGTTTCGCCAATAGTATATTCATATTGAAAATGAGTATTTTTAGTCATTGGCAAACCCTCTTTAATTTTTTTACAAACCTGACTGTTAGCTCAATTAGAAAAAGACTGACGTAGCAATGTACCTTCTTTAGTTAAAGCACCCGTTAGCTTAAGAAGGGGTATGTAGATTTTTTAGTTGCCCTTTTAATTCAACTAACTTGTGTTTAATAAAAGGATCGATTTCTTCAGGTAATTGATTTAATTTAAAAAACTGGGCTTCTATTGCTTGATTACTATCAGGAGTTATTTCTCCTTCGTACTCGGTACATAAATAACCAATTGCAACAGTATGATACTCATCGCCACTTTCTTAGACTCGATTTATTAATTCCTTGCCTGAGTAAACACCAAATAATTGAAGTGAATGTAACATTACCCCTAAATCTTCTTTTACATTTTTCTTAATACATTCTTCAACTGACTCATTTAGCTGCAATATTCCACCAGGAATTCCCCAGTCTGCACCTGAATACCTACTTAATATATTTCACCTTTTTTATTTAAGATTGCTACACTTGGTCTTACCATTATCAAAGGAAAATTTTCAATCATTTCTCTTATGTCTTCACAATAGCCCATAAATACTCCTCCTTATGTAAGGATTTTAATAAAATAAAAGCAACCTTGTACTTTAAAAAGATAAATTAAAGGAGTAACCTACTCCTTTCTAGAAGGCATTTGTCAGCCACCTACTACGCAAGTTGCATTTGAGCTACCCACTACATTATTTAATTCAGTTAATAATAATTGAAGAATGTTGTCGTTAACTAATACTTGCAATGTCTTTTCTGTAATTGGAACATTGAATTTTTGAAAAACATCTACCGTTTTTTCCCACACAACGGTTATTGCCTTTGAAGTCATATTTGATTGTATTACCACAAAATCAACCTCCTTTAATCCTCATTTTACCACTTTCTTCTTCAACTAAACTGCCCATTTAGTGCAGTAAAAAAGACCGCCGAAGCAGTCGATCGTTATTGAACTAACACATGCGCTAGTTGAATAAGAAAATCCTTTATATTCAGTAATCTGATTAAATAAATACTCTAATTATCAATAAAAGATGACCTTTTTGTGGAAGTTCATCTTTTGATATTTAAATAAAACTTACCTATTACTAACTTCATATGCTGTTCTAACTCCTGCTTCAATCGCACCTTGAATCCAACCTGGTGTAGTAGATGAATGTGATCCTGCGAAATGAATTCTCCCTTCTGGTGTACTAATATATTTACCTAATTCTTTTATTTGGTCGGGTTTAAACATGACAAATGCTCCTCCATAATAAGGAAATTTAGACCAATTATGTGAATATCCTATTAAAAACTCCGTAAACACTTGATTTCCAAATATATACGAAAGATCATTTAAAGCAATTTTTATACGTTCTTGTTGTGTCATATTATCCCAAATACTAGAATCGTCTTCCCATGTGTAGCTAGCTAACATAATCCCTGTACTGTCCGATGCCTCTTGACCATGACTAGGAAAATATGCAAACTTGATTGGTAAATCGGTTGTTATTTTCCCACCATATAACCCATATTTTTCCCAAAATCTATTTTTAAATTGAAGTCCTATTTTAGTTGAATTTGCATAATGTATCTTTCTAATAACTTTCCTCTTGTCATATGAAATAGACTCAAAGGGAAGTAAATCTACGAAATTCAATAAAGAAAAAGGAATTGTTGAAATAACAAAGTCGCTTGTAAGTTGATGCTCAGTATTAAGTATTTGATTTTCTGTATAGATTGTTACGTTTGATTCTTGTTGCATAATTTTTTTTACTCTTTGATTAGTAATAATATCGTCTTTTAGTTGTGGTAAAAATCCATTAATAAGATGATCAGTACCCCCTGAAATTTCATAAAGTTTTAGGTTCTTTGTAAGGAGTACTAAAACTTCTCTTAATATTGCAGTAAATGCAAGTTCAGAAAACCCTTCTAATCCGACCATCGTTTCAATCATATCGATTGCTTCAGCTGATAAGGATACACCCACAGGGTTATATTTTAAAAAGTTAGCCATTGAAAAATGATCATACATATTAATAACTATATCCCAATTTTTTTCGGGATCTTGGTTTATAAAATCAATAACTGGACCAACTGCTAATAATAGTAACTCTGTTGCAGTTTTTCCTTTTTCACTTGGGTAGACTTTAAACCTTAATTGGTCTGGATTTGTTCCATAATTTTTTTCATTTGTTAATATATTATTGATGTAAATCAGATCATTAGGGGTGCTATTAATAAATTCATTGACTTGTAAATTGAATTTTTTTATATATTCAAAAACTAAATGGTGAAATGAAGGTATACGCATTGCCCCAAGATCTATATATTGATTATTAATAAAAGGTTCCCTTTTTGTGTAAATTCTTCCGCCAATTCTGTTATTTGCTTCAATAATGGTAACCCGATGTCCAGCTTCTTTTAAGAGTGAAGCAGCAACTAAACCAGATATCCCTGCACCTATAATGGTTACATCCTTTGGTGAATTCGTTTTTTGTAACCCATTTTGAATTATGTAAATCATTTGCTCCATTGAAAGCAGTAATTTTTGTATCAAAGATATCACCTCTACTTCCAAAAAAATATCTACCAATAAAATGTTATTCGATAGAAAATCGAAGTAGAATATTAACTAGGATTAAATTCATTAATCATACTAAATGATGGACGTTTAACCGATCCCTTCTTTTACTAACCTGCCCCGATAGCACAATAAGAAAAAGCCGCCATTTTGGCAGCTGGCTCTTTAACTCTAGCACCCGTTAGTTCAACAAGAATATCTATGTTTACCTTTTAATTAAATACTTTTTGAATTTCCGACCGAAAGCTCTCAGTTCTTGTACAGGCATCAAGGTTCAACTTTAGAAATTCGAGTGTTACTTCTTCTGATTTTACAAGACCTTCAAAACGTAAGTTCTTAATCCACTCCCAAATATCTTCAAGTTTCCTCTTTAAGAAATAAAATTCAAAGGCATCAAAATCAGGAGACTCATACTTCATATATTTCCTGTATTCATATAAGAATTGTCCAGCATATGGCTCTGTAATGATTAAAATCAAGTCTTGTTCTTGTGGAGCAAGTTTTAGACATTCCCAGTCAATAAGCATAAGGTATTTCCCTTGCATAACATTCCAATTATGAGCATCTGCGTGGGACAAAACAAACTGGTATGGTTTGCTTTTCAAAGTATTTGATAAATACCTCATCCTGTTAATCATTTCTAATAAAGTGCCTGTATAAGGCTTCACAATTTCTAAAACGATATCATCTGTATTATCCAAATCGTTATTAATAAAAGAAGATAAGTATTCGCAGAAATCTATGTCAAAACTTTCGTTTACTTGTTGCTGTTTTAATTCATTAGGGATGTTTGAAGTGTTCTTATGAAGTATTCCAAGAATCTTAGCCAGTTCATTTACCTGATTTTGACTTAGCTGTTTATCTGCAATTGTAGTTCCCTCAATATATTCTGAAAGCAAATACACGTACTGTTCGTCTTCGCATTGATTACTTTTCAATTTCGTAAAGATTGGATTGACGAGATTGTTTTTTAAATCAGTATGGTTATACAACCACTTTACTAAGGGAGTATATCTATCAATTGCATCAATCCACGGAAAACTGGACGGCTTTCTTTTGTTATATAATTTTAAAAAATACTTTTCACATTTATCTTCCACGAAAAATGCTAAAGCCGACCAGCCGCCTGGACGTTGTTCTATTGAAGTTGCTTCAATTCCATAGTTATCATTCAATATAGCAGTAATCCGATTATTAATCTCCATCAGTTCTCCTTTCCCTTAATAAATTTTTATCATAAGGATAATATTCTCTTGATTAATATATATTTCCTTCTTGGACTATCCTGCATCCGTTAGTACAATAAGTAAAGTTGCCTCAACGACAGATCCGATCTTCAATTCTTGCACACGTTAGTCATAACAAATATAGATTTTTATTTACGATTCAATCCATTTATTTATTCGATTTATCCCCTGCGTTCAACACTTAACAAATGTTGTAATACCTCGATGTGTAATATAATTTCGGTGGTTAAGATCCTCTAACCACTTTTTAGAATATAATTGATTCAAACCATAAATGTTTCGGTATGTATAACTCCCTACATTTACTTCAATCGGCTCAGGATGATCTTCCAACCTTTGTTTGTATTCTTCGAAAGCGTGTTGATTTGGTACTTGGTAAATTTCCAACACATCTCCTAATTCCAGATACTTTTCAATGTATGTTAGAAATAAGCGATTTCCAACACCATTTACTTCATAAACGTAGGGCAAAGAAAACAACCCCTCAATTTTTTTCTTCCAATAATCATCAACCTCTTGAACAGAGAAAAAGATAACATCTTCCTCACGTTCAAATACTGTTCGATTATTGTATTCTTCAATTTCATCTGGTATTTCAAATGGTTTGGATGAAGCTAAGAATGTAATTTGTGTCATTTTTTATATTCCCTTCCCTAAAAAAACTAAAATGGTACTGTCCCATTAAGTTAACCAACTATTTAATTAATAGATATTATTTAACTCCTGCTCCATTAGTACAACAAGAAAAAAAGGATCGCAGCAGCGGTCCCCATCTTTAACTCTTGCACCCGTTAGTGCAATAAACCCCAAAAGGAATATATTCCAAATAAAAAAATGATAAGACCCGATAATCGGTTAATCCATATTAAGGTTTGTTTTTTGAGAACTTCCTTGAAAAGCCCCACAACAAAACAGAGTATAAGCCACCAAATTCCTGAACCAAAAAATACACCTAAAACCAAAGTGACCACTGATCCTACATTAACTTGAGTGAGTCCCAATCCTGAAAAAATGCCAACAAAAGATATTATCGTCATAGGGTTTGTCAGAGTAAGGAGAAAAACTGAGGTATAATCCCCAAATAAATGCTGACCTTGGGCTCGTGCAGGGTTTTCTGATGCTTTAGATATTGCTATTTTTATTCCTAAATAACAGAGGAATGCTCCCCCTGCTAAATGAAGCCAAAACTGATGACCTATAAAAAAATTTGTAATAAAGGTTAAACCAAGCCCTGCAATAAGTCCATAAACTGCATCCGCACTTGCTGCCCCAACTCCCGACACAATACCATATATTCTCCCCTGACTTAACGTTCTTTTAATAACCAGTACACCAATAGGTCCTACAGGAGCAGCAATAGAAAAACCAATAACTAAACCTTTCAAAAATACTAGAATCTCCATAGGTGGGTATCCTTCCAAATAAAGTATCACTTTTAAAGATTAATCATTGCATCACGTTCCACTGACATAAGTAATTACCTCCAAATATCAACATAACCACGTTCTATTTTAGCATTATCCTTATTAAACTAAACTCATCGTTACTGAAAAAGAAAAGCAATTCTTCATACTTGAAGAATTGCATGTGTTCATCATTCTACTTAATTCATATTGTCATTCTATATACAAAAATTCAAAATTTTTATTTAATGGGAAAACGACAAATTCATCTGGTAACGGATTATCTTCATAAAATTCTACTTCAATATAATACACAAGTGAATTATAATCAAACCCTACAATTTTATAAACTTCTCCTTTTATAAAATTCAAAACATCATCTTCTAATACATCTTTTAAACATTTTACGTGTCTGTATTTAATCCTATTATTATCCTAAGTTCGAAAATGAGTCCTTTATTTACTAAACTTTAAGGCCTATAACGGTAATACTGTATTGATAAAATTCACTTTAATATACGTTTTTCAATCGAATTATGTTTCAATTCTTCTTTAACCAAACAGACCCGATAGTTCATTATCCCAACGTTTTCATTTCTATAAACAAGGCAATAATTCCTCTAATATAACCAATTTAAAAAGGGATTTATTTTGCTGTTAACAAAAGCCTGGGAACTTTACGAATCGGATAAAAAGATTGAAGGGTTCTCTCCACAAACAAACCCTTCTCAAAATAGAGTGGGGATTACTCTTTCTGTGTTATAAACCATCCTTCCGGTTTTTTTTCTATATGAAAAACATCTTCATCGAATTTTTTTCTCAGTTCTTTATATTCCTCATTTTCAATTTTAACCTGTGCTACTCTGATTTGCTTTAGTGTAATTTCTGGTTTTTGGATTTCAAAAATCAGATCTTTAATAATAAAAAAAGTCCTTTGACGTTTCATTCTCTCCACTTCCTTCCTTTTATTTTTCTTACGTTTAGAATTAGTCAAAAATGAATAAAACCCTATAAAATCTTTGTAAATTGTTTGTAAAAAAACAAAAGCCTTTCTCACTCGAGAGGGGCTTAATTCAGTGGTTCTAAAATGAATGTCCTAGAGTCTATGTTGGCTGCTATTTAATTAGTCGAGTAGAAGGGAGCCTTTCTACCTTGCGGTAAATTGTACTCCACCCCCCTCACAGAACCGTGCTTGCACTAT